>NZ_JBHTDD010000007.1:0-267905 GCF_042666615.1 Plantactinospora sp. GCM10030261 | reverse complement strand
CGGCCGGTCCCGGGGGGTGAACCCACCACGGCGCCGGACCCGGTGTAACGACCTCGACCCCCAGGCGATTCCCTCGGGGGCCGGCCCACGCCCCGGGCTCATCCGCCCGCCGAGCGCGCTGCTACCTGGCCGTACGGGGGATGTAACCAACCGGCGCCCGCCCGCATTCCACCCCCAGCGTGCCCCCGGTCACGGTCAAACCACCCACGCAACCGACAACCGGACGGTCGCCGATCGCGCCCCGGCCCACCATGCGCTCGATCATCTCGATGTCGGCGAAACAGGGCTATCCGACGCGCTCCAACCCCCCAACATCACCGACAAAGCGTTGATCAAGTTCGGCGGAGCGGGTAACGGGGGTCACCGGGTCAGTGCGGCAGTTCGGCGGCGCAACAGGCCTCGCCCTGGCTGGCCAGCAGTCCCTCGAAATCCCGGGACTTGATCTTGAATCGTCCGCTCTGTCCCCAGTTGTCGCCCCACGAGTTCTGGAAGAGGTAGGCGTCCTCGGCGTCCAGCCGATCGAGCATGAGGTAGCAGTGGCCGCCCTGCACGCTCCCGGTCGGCTTGACGTATCCGTCGCCATCCGGCGTGAACATGTCCTGCGTCCATTCCGTGCCCACCACGACGGTTCCCTGCGCGTTGATCCATTCGTCGATTTCGGTGAGGTTGTCGGCGAATCCGAAGGCGGCGACCCGGCCACGGTTCCGCAGGGCCAGGGCACCGGAGCGGACCGTCGAACCGTTCTCCTCCCCTGGTTCACCGTCAATGATCTTGCACTCGTAGTAGAGCGCGTGCGCGTCCGCGTTCTGGTACGTCCCGGGGACCGGGGTGGCGTCCACCCAGCCGGCCCAGCCGAACCCGACGCAATGCCCGGTGTCCCCCTGGTCCAATTGGATCGGCAGTTCCCAGGCGGGAGCACGATCCGTGGGCGCCGGCGGTGCCGGCTCCTGCTGCTTTTTCAGCCAGCGCCAGAAGACCAGGTAGGAGCGCCAGTCAGTGAAGTACGTCGTCTCCGCAAGGACCTGCTCGATGGTGCTCTGCCGGATCGAGTCCGGCGGCTCGGCGATCTCCAGGAGCCGACTCAGGCTCCAGTCCCGCGGATCCGGGCGGTAGATCCGCCCGAGTAACCGTCGATCGGCCACCCCACCGGCACTGCGTCGCGGCGGGTCGACCGCCAACCGCCTACCCTCTTCCATGACGGCCTCCCTCCGGCCGCCCGCGCCGCGCCCGCGACACGGGTCAGCCTCACCTTGCGCCCGGAACGGGCACGGACGCAGTCTGTTAAGCGACTTGTGCCCCGTACGGGTGCCGAGGAATTGCCTGGCGACCAGGGTCGGATGGCCGTTAGGTTGGTCGGGCCATGCGAGACGTGATCACGTTGCCCAAGCCTCATCTGCACGTTCATCTGGAGAGTGCGGTGCGCTTGTCGACACTCGCGGAGATCGGTGCCGACAATGGCGTCGACCTGCCCGCGCACCTGTCGGACGGCGGTTACGCCTTCACCGACTTCGCGGACTTCTTCCAGCAGAACGACCTGGTCCGGCGCTGCCTGCGCCGACCCGAGGACTTCCGCCGGATCGCCGCCGAGTTCTGCGCGGACCAGGCCGCCGACGGAGTGCGGTACGTCGAGGTCTCCTTCACCGCCGCCGCGCACGGCGAGCGGCTGGGGGACCTGGAGATGCCACTCGCCGCCGTCCTGGCCGGTCTCGCCGAAGGGCAGGCGGCCCACGACATCACCTGCCGGGTCATCCTCGACCACTCCCGCCGCCGGTCGGTGGAACGCGCCTGGCGGACCCTGGACCTGGCCGTCCGGTACGCCGACCGGGGTGTGGTGGCCGTCGGGCTGGCGGGCGACGAGGCGTACCCGGTGGACCCGTTCGTCGAGGTGTTCGCCGCGGCCCGGGACCGTGGGCTGCGGATCGTCCACCACGCGGGCGAGGCCGCCGGAGCCGACAGCATCCGCCGGGCGGTTGCGGCCGGTGGCGCCGAGCGGATCGGGCACGGCATCCGGGCCGTCGACGACCCGGACCTGATGGCGTGGCTGCGCGACCAGCGCATTCCACTGGAGGTGTGCCCGTCGTCCAATGTGGCGCTCGGGTTCGCCGCCTCACGGGGGACCCATCCGCTGCCGCGGCTCGTCGAGGCGGGCCTGCTGGTCACCCTGAACACGGACATCCCGGCCATGATCGGCACCACGCTCAGTGCGGAGTACACGCACCTGCGCACCGGGCTCGGCTGGTCCGACGAGGCACTCGCCGAATTGGCCCGCGCCGGGACTGAGGCCAGCTTCGCCCCGACCGTCGACAAGCGACGGCTGCGCGCCGGCATCGACGACTGGCTGACCGGTCGGTCAGCCGGTCAGTAGTCCGGCCCGGACCGGCCGCGCCACGCCGACCGGACAAGCCCGGACCGGCCGCGCCACGTCCAGACGACGGCCGGGTGTGGGTTACCCCGTGACCTGGGGACGACCTGGACATTGCTGCTTTCCGGGCAGCCGTGGGTGACCCGGGTGGTGGTGGACCCCCGGTTCGCCGGTCGGGTGTACGTCACGCTGTCCGGGTACCGAGCGGGGTCGGCCGGGGACTGCCGCTGGTCCCGGTGGACGACATCGAGTACGACGGCACGAACGACCGGCTGGTGGCGGCGACCTTCGGCCGTGGTCTGTACCGGCTGACGGTGCCGCAGCCGGCGCCCTCCACGGTCGCTGACCGCCC
Organism: Plantactinospora sp. GCM10030261; assembly: GCF_042666615.1. Lineage (NCBI taxonomy): Bacteria > Bacillati > Actinomycetota > Actinomycetes > Micromonosporales > Micromonosporaceae > Plantactinospora > Plantactinospora sp. GCM10030261. The sequence continues at coordinate 265,191 of NZ_JBHTDD010000007.1, read as the reverse complement.
GCACAGTCTGTTCGATGTCGTCATTCCGACCTCGACGGTCCGCCGAACGTCCGATTCCGGTAAGCATTCGGTCACGGGAAGCTACGCGAATCATGTTCGCTTGGAGGTGCGGTGTGACGTCCCGTGTGCGGCGTGTCCGAGGTGTACGGAGGGCGGCGGTCCTGGTGCCGTCGCTTTCGATCTTCGCCATCCTGCTGGCGGCGCCAGCCGGGGCCGTCCTGGTGCCGCCGCCCGAGGTCGGCACCCTGGCCTCCACGAACCCGTCGAACATCACGCCACACGCCCGCAACGGCGAGGCGCGGGCATTCGCCGAGATCGGCGACACCGTCTATGTCGGAGGGACGTTCACCCAGGTCCGAACCGCCGCCGACGCCACCCTGGTGACCCGGAACTACCTGTTCGCCTACGACCGGGACACCGGCGCCCTGCGCGCCTTCGCGCCGGCACTGAACGGGGCCGTGAACGCCCTGGCGACCAGCCCAGACGGGAAACTGATCGTCGGTGGGGCGTTCAACACCGTGAACGGGGTCAGCCGGCGTAACCTCGTCGAACTGGACCCGGTGACCGGCGCCATCGTGGACTCCTGGGAGGGGCGGTCCGACGGCGGCAACGTCCGCGCGTTGAAGGTGCACGGCAACCAGTTGTACGTCGGGGGCGCCTTCAACTGGCTCAACGGGGTGCAGCGCAACGGGCTGGCCCGGCTCAACGCCACGACCGGCGAGCTGGACCCGGCGTTCGTCATCAACGCCACCGTCGGCAGACACAACACATCCTCGTACGTCTGGACGCTCGACGTCTCGGCCGACGGCGGCACGCTTGTGGTGGGCGGCAACTTCACCCTGCTGAACGGCCTGGGCCGGAACCAGGTGGGGCTGGTGGATCTGGCCGGGACGCCGACCGTGGCGGACTGGAGCACACACCGGTACGTCCCGCCGTGCGCCTCGCCGAACACGTTCGTGCACTACGCCCAGGAGGTCGAGTTCTCCGACGACGGCAGCTACTTCGTCATCGTCAGCAACGGCGGCGGTGGCTGGCCGACGGCGTACTGCGACGCGCTGGTGCGGTACGAGACCGCCACCCGGGGCAGCAACCTCGACGCCACCTGGATCGACTGGACGGGGAACGACTCGATCACGTCGGTCGAGGTGACCGATAATGTGATCTACCTCGGCGGACACTTCCGCTGGCTGAACAACCCGAACGCGAGCGACCGGGACGGGCCTGGCGCGGTGGACCGACTCGGCATCGCGGCCGCCGACCCGAGCAACGGCATGCCGTTGAACTGGAACCCCCGGCGCAGCGGCGCCCCTGCCGGCTACACGGCATGGGGGTCGACGGTGCCCGTGTTGTGGCGCGGCAGCACCGGCGTCTACTTCGGCCACAACTCCGACGGGATGGGCGGCGAGTACCACGGTCGGCTCGGAATGTTCCCGATGGCCGGCGGGCGCACCGTACCCGCGTTGGACGCGGCGAAGGCCACCCCGGGCTACCTCTACCTGGGCACCGGCCCGAACCAACTGACGAAGGTGCCGTTCGCCGGCGGAACCCTGGGCGCGGCAACCGTGACCAGCCAGCCCAATCTGACCTCCACCGGGGTGACCATGCGGGTGTCCGACAAGCTGTACTGGGCCAGCGGCAGCCAGCTGGGGATCTCGTTCTTCACCGGCAGCACCGTGGGGGCGCCCTGGTACATCGGCTACAACGACTGGTACAACCCGTCCACGCTCACCGGCGCGTTCTACCTCAGCGGACGGATGTACTACACCAAGCCGGGCAGCAACACGTTGTTCTACCGGTACTTCGAGCCGGACGGCTACATCGTCGGGGCGAGCGAGTTCACCCTGCCGACCACCGGCGTCACCTGGTCCACGGTGCGCGGCCTCGCGTACGCCGACGGGTCGGTGCTGTTCGGCGGCACGGACGGCGCGTTGCGCGCGGCGCCGTTCGATCCCGCCGCCCCGGTGGCCGTCGACGGCGCGTCGGCTGTGCTGCTCGCCGCCGCGACACCGGAGCTGACCTGGTCGAGTCCCACGCTCTTCTTCAGCAACCAGTGACGACGCGACACGTCGCCGACCGGCCGGTCGAGGGTGCCCACCCTCGACCGGCCGGTGCCCGACCCGGCGACCTGCCGACCAGCCTCCCGCTGCGCGCCGCCGCCCGGCTGCTCCTGACCGTCCGGCGGACCTGGTACCGGGTCCGCTATCCGCGCCTGACGCTGGGCCGCGACGTCCGGATCCGCGGTCGCATCCGGCTGCGCCGCGGGGTCCGGGTAACCATCGGTGACCGCACCCGGATCAACAAGCTGGTCCGCTTCGCCGGCCCCGGCGAGGTGGTGATCGGCGCGGACTGCCTGCTCAACGCCACCTGGATCGGGTGCTGGACGACGGTGACCGTCGGGGACCGGTGCCTGCTCTCGAACTGCGAACTGGTGGACAGCACCTTCCACAACCTGGATCCCGCCCGCCGGCACGACCCTCCGTCGCCGAGCACCCGCGCTCCGATCGTCCTGGAGGAGAACGTGTGGGTCGGCGGGGGCGCCCTGGTGATGAAGGGAGTACGGGTCGGCCGGGACAGCGTCGTGGGGGCGGCGACCGTGGTTCGTACCGACGTGCCACCGCGGGTGGTGGTGATCGGAAATCCGCAACAGATAGTCAAGAGGTTTGATGATTGACACGACCGACGTGACGGTTGGGCGACGTGCCGTGACGCTCAGCGACCTGGTCCGTATCCCCCTGCGTCGTTGGCCGACGGTGCTGGTCACAGCGGTGATCGGGCTGCTCGCCGGGTTCGCCTGGCTGTGGGTGGTGCCGGCCAGCCACGAGGCTGTCGCGGTGGTGGCGGTCCGACCGGTGGTCGCCGACCCGTTCAGCTACCCCGGGCCGGGCGCCGACCGGACGGTCAACATGAACGTCGAGAACGGCCTGGCCACCGGGACCGAAGTGATCAACGCCGTCGCCGCGACGACCGGCCGAACGCCTGCCGTCGCGCGCGCCGGTCTGCAGGTGGAGCTGCCGGTCGGCAGCCAGGTGCTGCGGTTCCTCTACACCGGCCGGAGCGCCACCGAGGCGGTGGACGGGGTGAACACGGCCGCCCGGACCTATCTGGAGGTGCGCGGCGGACTGTACGAGAAGCAACGCGCCGCGCGGCTGGCCGCGTACGACGCCGCCATCAAGCAGGTCACCGACCGGCAGGCGGCGGTGCGCGGGAGCCTGCCCGGCAGCGCCCCCCGCACCGGCTCGACGCCGCCTGGCGTGACCGCCGCGGTGGAGCAGCTGCGGGCCCTCAACGAGGAGCTGGCGCAGCTCAACCAGGAGCGCGCCGCGGTCGCCGCGGTGGACACCACACCTGGCGCCATCACGCAGATCGCCGACCAACCCAGGTCGTCGAGTGACGACTCCGCGCCGATCTACCTCATGGTGGGCCTGCTCGGTGGTCTGCTGGCCGGCGCCATCGCCAGCTACGCGCACGAGTCGGTGGACCGGCGAATCCGGTCGATCCACGAAGCCGAGGAGATCGTCGGCCGGGCCGCGCTCGCCGTGGTGCGCCGCCCACGCCGGGCGGACGACCGCCCGGACACCGATCTGCGGTACGCCGCCCTCGTCCTGGCCGAGCAGCTCGACCGGAGTGCCCGTCCCGCCGTGCTCTTGTCGAGCCGGGCCGGCGAGGGTCGGGACCGGCTGCTTACCGGCCTGGCCGCGGCGCTCGTCGACCAGGGCTACGGGATCCGGGTGGTGCACGCGGACGAGCGGCTCAACTCCGCGTCGAACGGCGTTCCGGTCGCCTCGGCGGGCCGCGACACCCGGTCGTTCGACGAGTCGGCGGGCCGGCCGCGCGGGTCGGCACCGGTCCCGCGTCCCGCGCCCGGTGCACGTCCGGCGCCCGGTCCGCGTCCGGCGCCTCCGGACGATCGGGAAGCGTTGACAACGGCGGCGCGTCTGCTGCTGGAGGAGGCCGGGTCCGATCCGGCGGAGCGGACCGACCGGGCGGCGACCCGGCCGGGCGCGCCGACGCTGGTCCTGGTCGACGCGCCCCCGGCCGAGTCCGACGAACGCGGAGTCCGGGCGGCCCGGGACGCGACGGCGGTGCTGGTGGTGGCCCGGGACCGCACCCGCACCCGGGAACTGCACCGGCTCACCGAACGACTCCGGCTCACCGGTGCCCGAACGCTCGGTTTCGTCTTTCTCACCGGCCGCCGCTGATGGTCGATCCACCGCCGCCCGTCCGTCGGGCCGATCCACCGCCCGCGGTCCGGCCCGACCCGCCCCGATTGCCGGTGTGGCCGCTTGCCGTGATGTTCGGTCTGGTCCCACTCTGGTGGGCGCTCGGCGCCTTCTACCTGGTGTGGCCGCTGTTCGGCGCGCTGCTGCTGGCGTACCTGATTCGTCGGGGCCGGGTCGTGCTGCCGTCCGGTACGCCGTGGTGGTTGGTATTCCTCGCCCTGGCGGTGCTCAGCGCCAGCCAACTCGGCCGCTCCTCCGCCGGACTGAGCCTGGCCCTGCGGCTGGCCTTCCACATCACCGCGCTTGTCGTCGCCGTGTACGTCTACACCGCGGCCCGTGAACTCACGCCCTGGCGCCGCATACTCCGGCCGCTGTGCCTGTTCTGGTTGGCCCTGGTCCTGCTCGGCTGGGTGGGCGTGGTGCTGCCCCAGTTGTCGCTGACCACACCCACCGAATCGCTGCTGCCGGCTGGCATCACCCAGGCACCGTTCATCAACGACATGGTGCACCTGCACGCCTCGGAGTACAGTCCTCGCGCGCTGAATCCGACCTACCGGCCGTCCGCGCCGTACCCGTACACCAACAACTGGGGCAGCACGTACGCCTTGCTGGTGCCGTGCGTCCTCGGCTACCTGCTGTCGGTGCGGACCGGTCCGCTGCGGTTGGTGCTGATGGTCTCGCTGCCGCTGTCCCTGCCGCCCGCGTTCCTCACCCTCAATCGCGGCATGTTCCTCAGCCTGGGCGCCGGCCTGCTGGTGCTGGCCGGCCGCGCGATCCGCCGGGGGCAGGTACGGGTGGTCGGCACTGTGCTGGCGGTGGCCGTCCTGGGTTGGCTGGCCACCCTGCTCATCCCGGTCGGCGAGCTGATCGAACAGCGCACCAGCACCAGCGACACAACGGTGGACCGGGCCAGTCTCTACCGCGAGGTGCTGCGCTCCATCGTCGACTCTCCGCTGCTCGGTTACGGAGCGCCGGTGACCGTCGACACCACCTCGGCCAACGCGCCGGTCGGCACCCAGGGCCAGTTCTGGCTTGTCATGTTCAGCCACGGTATCCCCGCGCTGTGCTGTTTCGTCGCCTGGTTCGTCGTGGTGGCCGCCCGACTGGCCCGGGCTCGGTCGGCGGCCGGCCAGTGGCTGGCCGTCGTGCCGGTCATCGGGCTGGTGCAACTGCCGTTCTACGGACTGAACTTCCACAACCTCTCCGCCGCGTTCTTCGCCGTGGGTCTGGCCCTGGCCGCCGTCGACGGTCCGGTACGCCGGGAGGCGCACCTGCCGGCGGGAGGCCGGTGGGCGTCGGCCCGCCGCACAGGGACCGCGGCCGCCGCCAGTTCCCCGACCGGCGCGGTGACCTCGGTGTCGGGAGCGGGGCGGTGACCGCCGCGCCGGTCGCCGGCATCGAGGTGCGCCGCAGCGCCCGCAGCGGCGCGCTCGGTCTGATCGGGGCCGCGGTCAGTGGACTGTTCGGCTTCCTGCTCGCCGTGGTTATCACCCGCGGTTTCGGCGCCGCCGGGGCCGGTGGCCTGTTCGCCGCGATCGGCGTGCTCACGGTGGCGGCCGCGGTCTGCTGCCTCGGCGCCGACACCGGTCTCATCTGGGCGATCGCCCGCCGCCGGCTGGGCGCCGGTGGGGACGCCGCCCGCCTGCTCCCGGTGGCCCTGCTGCCGCCGGTCGTGTCGGCCTGCGCGGTGGCAGTCGTCGGGGTGCTGGCGGCCGACCGGCTGGCACCGGGACTGCTCGACGCGGCCGGTCGGCAGGGACCGCTGCTGCTGGCGGTCGCCTTCGCCGCCGTGCCGCCGACGGTCGCCATGACGGTGCTGCTGTCCGCGGTGCGGGCCAGCCGGACCATCGGGGCGTACGTCGGCATCCAGTTCCTGTTGCTGCCGATCAGCCGGCCGGTCCTGGTGGCCGCGGTGGCGCTGCTCGGCGGTGGCCTGGTCGCCGGTCTGCTGGCCTGGGTGCTGCCGATCGTGGTCGCGATGCTCGCCTGCGCGATGCTGGTCCGCGGACCCTTGGGGGTCGGCGCGGGCGCCTCGGTGCGGCCGACGGTCGCCGACTGGCGGCCGTTCTGGGGATTCGCCCTGCCGCGGGCGCTGTCGGCCGCGATCGACACCGGCGGCATGTGGTTCGGCGTGCTGTTGACCGCCGCGCTGGCCAGCCAGGCGGACGCCGGTGTCTTCGGCGGAGTCGGGCGCTACGTGCTCGCTGGCCAACTGGCCATGCAGGGGCTGCGGGTGGCGGTGGCACCCCAGCTGGCCCGGTTGCTGGGTGCGGGCCGGACCGCCGAGGCGCTGACCGTGCACCGGCAGACGACGGTGTGGGTGGTGCTGCTGTCCTGGCCGGTCTACCTGCTGTTGGGCATCTTCGCGCCGGCGTTCCTCGCGCTGTTCGGACCGGAGTTCGACGCGGGTGGCCCGGCGCTCGCGGTGCTGGCCGCCGCGATGCTTGTCAACGTGGGCCTCGGCAACGTGCAGACGTTGCTGTTGATGTCCGGCCACAGTGGCCGGCACCTGCTCGCCACCGCCCTCGGGTTGGCCACCACGCTGCTGCTCGGTTCGGTCCTGATTCCGGCGTACGGGGTGACCGGCGCCGCGTGCGGCTGGGCCGCCGGCATCGTGACCGAGAACGCCGTCGCGGCGGTCGCGGCGTCCCGCGCCCTGCGCCGCTCGGTGCTCAGCGGACCGGCGCTGCGGGCGGCGGGTGGCGCTCTGCTGGTGGTCGGTGCGGTGGCGGCGGTGGCGGTCGCCGTGGCGGGTGGTCCGGCCGGGGGCGGCCGGGGAACGGCGGGCCTGGCAGTGGCCCTGGGCCTGTTCGCGATGGGTGCGGTGGCGGCGCTCGGTCGGCGCCGCGTGCGGCGGTGGCTGCGCCGCACGGTGCGCGAGCTACGTCAGGACGGATGACGAAACCGATGGGGAGGACCATGACCACGTTGCGGGACCGGGTGAACCGGGCGGCGCCGGCCGGAGTGCGGGATCAGCTAAAGGACGTGCTCGTGCGGTACGGCGAGCGGACCAGCGACCGCCGGCCGCTACCGGACTTCCTGATCATCGGCACCAAGCGCGGCGGCACCACATCACTGTGGAACTACCTGATCCGGCATCCGCTGGTCCCCCGGCTGTGGCCGGCCTGGAACACCAAGACGTCGCACTATTTCGAGGAGAACTGGCACCGCGGTGAGCGGTGGTACCGGTCGCACTTCCCGACCGACCGGCGCCGGGCGGCCCTGCGCCGACGCTACGGCGCCCCACCCCGCGCCGGCGAGGCGGCTCCGCTGTACATGTTCCACCCGCTGGCGCCGCGCCGGGTGCACGACCTGATGCCGGACGTACGGCTGATCGTCCTGCTGAGGGATCCGGTGGAGCGGGCCTATTCGCACTGGAAGGAGCGGCGCACGGAGGGCACCGAACCGCTCGGTTTCGCGGCGGCGCTGGCCGCCGAGCCGGAGCGGACCGCCGGCGAACGGGACCGGCTGATCGCCGATCCGAGCTATGTCAGCAACGCCTACGACTGGTACACCTACCGGGCCCGGGGGCGGTACCTGGAACATCTCGAGCCGTGGCTGGATCTGTTCGACCGCGCGCGGGTACACATCCTGCCGAGTGAGTCGCTGTACCGCGAGCCGGCCCGCTGCTATGCCGGCGTGCTGGAGTTCCTCGGCCTGCCCCCGCACAACCTGGGCCGGTACGAGGTGTTCAACGACCGCCGCTCGGCGCCGATGGATCCGACGGTCCGCGCGGATCTCGAAGCGTACTTCCGCCCGCACAACGCGGCCCTGCGCGAGCGGCTCGGCATGCGCTTCGACTGGTCGTCGTGACGGCGCCGGTAGCCGCACCGGACCCGCGGGACCGGGCGGACGGGCTCGGTTGGGTGACCCGGGCGGTGTTCGCGGACGCTCGGCTGCGGGTGGGGATCGGCCCCATCGAGGAGGCGGCTATGCGGTTCGCCGTCGTCCCCTCGGTTCGGCGGGCCCGGTTCCTGCTGCCGCTGGCGGGCCGGCCGGTGGCCGCCGCTGCCCTGCTGGCCTACAACGCGCTGCGGCCGACACCGGTCCGGCTGGCCCGCGCCGCGGTGGGGGCGGCGGCCCGGCTCGGCGCGGCCCGGCTGGCCCCGTTTCCGATGTTGAGCATTGCCGTGCCGGCGGGCGTGGATCCGACCGAGGTGTTGTTGACGCACCGGCTGACGGCGGCGCTGGGCGGTGAACGCCTGCACGCGGCGATCGGGGTCCGGCCGCCGGACCCCAACCGCAAGCCGACCCTGCAGCTCTTCGACGACGGGGGACGTCCGCGCGGGTACGCGAAGATCGGCTGGAACGGCGCCACCCGTGACCTGGTGCGTGCGGAGGGCGCCACCCTCACCCGGCTGCCCACGGCGCCGGTCGATCCCGCGTACCCCCTGGTGCCCCGCCTGTTGACGACGACCGAGTGGGGTGGTCAGCAGGTGGCGGTGATCGCACCGTTGCCGCCCGACGTGCGTCGGCTGGCCGACCCGCGGAGTCCGCGGCTCGCGGCGATCCGGGCGGTGTCGCGGGGCGACGCCGCCGAGGCTGTGGTCCGACCGCTGGCCGGATCGCCGTTGCATCGCCGGTTCGCGGCCGCCGCCGCTCGGGCCGCCGCGGTGGACCACGGACGGTGCGCCCGGGCGGTGACGGCGCTTGTCGACCGGTGCGGGCGGATGCCGATGGAGTTCGGCTGCTGGCACGGCGACTGGGTGCCGTGGAACCTGGGACAGCTCGGGGATCGGCTGGTGGCCTGGGACTGGGAACACGCGGGGACCGGCGTACCGCTCGGCTTCGACCTGGTCCATCAGGCGTTCCAGGAGGCGCTCGTGGTGGCGGGCCGGCCGGTGGACCGTGCGGCGCGGGCGGCCGAGACGGCGGTTCGGCGGTACGGTGCGGAACTCGGCCTGGACCCGGCGGTGGGTACGGCGGTGGTGGACGCCTACCTGATCGAGATGTGGTTGCGAACCTGGCGGTTGGCCGTGGGCGGCGCCGGGTGGAATCCGGCACTCCATCCCGGGCTGCTCGACCTGCTCGACAGCCGGCTTTCGTGATCCATTCCCGAATGTGCCGGCGTCGCGGATCCCGGTTACGGCGACCGGTCCGCGATTTCCGCGATGCCCGAGAGGATCTTTTGTTCGGAGTACGAAGAAATGGATACGAGAAACCCGCTCATTGACCGACCCGCGAACCGCCGGTCGTCCGCGATTCTGCATGAGGCGGTCCGCAGTGGACCGTCGACCCCGCCGTGCCTGTGAAGAAGGCCGGTTTCGATATGGTATTTGTCGCGCCAAGGGGGACGAGTGGCACAGTTTTCCCGGATTCCGAGAGACGCCGACCTGCTGCTGGTCGGCTCGAGCGGTGGCCATCTGGCCCAGCTTCTGGCCCTGCGATCGTGGTACCGGGACTGGGGCCGGTGCTGGGTCACCTTCGACACACCCGACGCCTGCTCGTTGCTGCGCGACGAGGAGGTGGTCTGGGCCCACCACCCGACCACGCGCAATCTGTGGAACCTGGCCCGCAACGCGGTGCTGGCGCTCCGATTGTTCCGACAACGGCGTTTCGCCGCGGTGGTGACCACGGGCGCCGGCGTCGCCGTCCCGTTCGTCGCGCTGGCCCGGCTCCGTCGCATTCCGACCGTGTATATCGAGGTGTCGGACCGGATCGACACCCGCACCCTCACCGCCCGGCTGTGCCGGCCTTTCCTGTCGGCGATGCTGGTGCAGTCCGAGGAGCAACGCCGGCTGTACCCGGGCGCGACCGTCGTGGGGCACCTGCTGTGAGCGTGCCGACGCCGACGGGTGCCGCCGTGCTGGTGCTGGTCGGCACCGATACGCACCCGTTCCACCGGCTGATGGACTGGCTGGAGCGCTGGTACGCCGGCCGCCGGGACCGCCCGACGATGACCGTGCAGTACGGCCGGAGCCGCCGACCGCTCATTCCGGGCGCCACCGCCTTCCTCGCACATGACGACCTCGAACGGGCGATCACCTCCGCCCGGTTGGTGGTTACCCACGGTGGCCCGGCGACGATCGCGGAGACCCGGGCGGCCGGCCGGCTGCCGATCGTGGTGCCCCGGGATCCGGCCCACGGCGAGCACGTGGACGAGCACCAACTGCGGTACGCGGCCCGTCTCGCGGCCACCGGGGACATCCACCTCTGCCGGTCCGGCGGCGAGCTGTCCGCCACCCTGGACCGGGGTCTCGCCGCCCCGGCGACGTTCCGGATCGACCCCGTGGCCGAGGCGACGCGGCAGGCCGCCCGGACGGCGGCCGCGGCCCGGGTGGGCCGGATCGTCGAGGACCTCGTCCGGGCCACGACGCGGAGCCGGCGGGGTGCCCGGTGAGCGGCACGTACCCCGGTGCCGGCGAGGCACCCGAGCGGTCCACCAACGCCCCCGAGCGGTCCGGTCCGGCGCCGACCGTCAGCGCGGTGGTGCCCACAAGGGACCGGCCCGAGCTGCTGGCGCGGGCGATCCGCGGCATCCTCGACCAGGACTATCCCGGCACCATCGAGGTGCTCGTCGTATTCGACCGGTCCGAGCCGGATCCAGGGCTGGAGACGATCGACGGTCGGCGATCGGTCCGGGTGCTGCGCAACGACCGGACTCCCGGACTGGCCGGTGCCCGGAATACCGGCATCCTGGCCGCCACCGGCGACCTCGTCGCGTTCTGTGACGACGACGACGAATGGCTGCCGGGTAAGCTGGCCGCCCAGGTGGCGGCGCTCGACGACGGTGCCGCCGAGCTGGTTTGTTGCGGCATCCGGGTCCGGTACGCCGACCGGGAGGTGGATCGGGCGCTCGCTACCAGCCGGGTCGCGTTGGCCGCGCTGCTGCGGGACCGGCTCACCGAGCTGCACCCGTCCACGTTCGTGATCCGCCGGAACGCGCTGCTCGACGGCATCGGCCTGGTCGACGAGGAGATTCCCGGCAGCTACGCCGAGGACTACGAATTCCTGCTGCGGGCCGCCCGCCGTCGTCCCCTGGCCAACGTTCCGCGGCCGTACGCGCTGGTCCGCTGGCATCGTCGGTCCTATTTCGCGCAACGGTGGGGCACCATATCGACGGCACTCCAGTGGTTGCTCGACCGGTATCCCGAGTTCGCCAGCCAGCCGGCCGGGGCCGCGCGGGTTTCCGGTCAGATCGCCTTCGCGAACGCGGCGTCCGGCGACACCCGGAGCGCGCTGCGCTGGGCCGGCCGCACCCTGGCGCGCAATCCCCGGGAGCCACGCGCCTACCTGGCGCTGGCGGTGGCGAGCCGGGCGGTCCGGGCCGATGTGGTGGTACGCGCGCTGCACCGGCGCGGCCGGGGAATCTGACCGCGCGCGGAGGCCCCTTCTGCCGTACGACACAAGGGGCCTCCGCGCGGTCAGCGTCGCCAGACCCGCACGTAGTCGACCTGGAAGTCGGCTGGCAACCGCGTCGCCGCGTCCGGATCACCGAGCCATCCGCCGACCTGGAAATTGATCCGCAGGTGGAACGGGCGGCTGAATGCCTTGTCGAACCAGGACGTGGTGGTGCGGTCCCGCTTGTAGACTTCCCGACCGTCGATGTACCAGCGCAGCACGCCCGGTTCCCACTCCGTGGTGTACGTGTGGAACCCGTCGCCGGGATACCCGTTGGGCAGGTTGCTACGGTTGTCCTGTTTGATCGGCGTGTAGTCGTAGAAGATCGCCTGAGTGGCGCCCTTGTACCAGTTGGCGCCGCCGGGCAGCTCCACAACGTCGATCTCCCCCACCCCGCCGTCGTCCGGCCGCATCCAGAACGCCGGCCACAGTCCGGTGGAGCCGGTCGGAGTGTTGGGCGACTTGGCCCGGATCTCGAACCGGCCGTAGGTGAAGGACGCCTTGCCCCGGGTGTCCAGGTACGCGGTGGTGTAGGCGCGTCGCTCCGAGCCGCAGCTGTATCCCTCCCGGTGGGCCCGCAGGGTCAACATCCCGTCGCGGACGAACACGTTGTTGTCCCGGCTGGTGATGCAGGCCCGGTCATAGTCCACCCAGCTGTCCCGCGCAGTCCACTTCCGAGTGTCGAGGCCGCTTCCGGAGAACTCGTCCGACCAGGCCAGGCGCCAGCCGGGAACGGTCGGGCCGGCGGTTGGAGAGGTGCTCGGGCCACCGGTCGGGGCCGGGCGCGATGGTGCCGTGGTGGTCGGCCGCGGGCTGGTCGAGGCGGATGGTGGCGCGGGCCGGCTCGGCAGGGCGGCGGACGGGATCGGGCTGGCCGTCGGGCTTGGTAACCCACCGGACCCGTCGTAGGTGATTGTGAGTTCCGGCCGGATCTCCGAGCGCCGGTTCTCCCGCGACGCCCAGTAGACGCGGCTGTTGTGGGTCTCCTGGCGCAGGGTGAACGTGTAGTCCCCGTTGCCCGTGACGGCCACCGACACGTCCCACTCGTTGAACCCGCGCACGACATCGTCCCGCACGGCCGTGGCCGGCACCCGCAGGTCCGGTCGAACGGCGACGACGCCGGGACCGTCCGCTGCGGAACTGGACGGGAAGACGGCCACCCGGGCGGCCGTGGCGGTCCAGGCGTGCAGCCGCAGCCGGGCACGGATGTTGCCGGCCGTCGCTGGCAGCCCGGTCACGGTGAACCGCACCACGGCGTCCCGCCAGCCGCGCGGATTTCCGTCGCAGAGCTGGGGGCAGGTGGCGAGGGTGGTTTTCACGCCGTTGTCACCGTCCTGGACCACCTGTGTGGCGGTCGTGTCGGCGACGGCCACCACAGTGCGGCTGCCCGAGTCGTCGGCGAGCAGGGGCAGGGTGGTGGCGAGCAGGGCACCGACGGCAACGGTGCCAACAAACAGGTAAGCGATGCGCTTCCGGGCCATCTGGTCACTCCTCAGTGGCTGGTCCCCGGCGGACGCTACCCGGCGAAGCAAAGTGATCACGGCCCGTACACCCCCTTCTAACGCATGCTTAAGCCGAATTTAAGGGCCGGCGGCAAGGGCGGAACCGGGTCGTGTGACGATCGGCGTCATGCGGATGCGCAGCGTTCACGACCGGGCGGAGTTGGCGGCGCTGCTTCGTCGGGACCCGGCGCGGCACGCGTACCAGCTCGGTGACCTGGACGACTTCTTCTGGCCCTACACCACGTGGTACGCGCGTGGCGACTCGGTCGCCCTGCTCTACCACGGCGTCGACCCACCGACCCTGCTGCTGTTCGACGACCCGGCCGGTCCCGCGGGCGAACTGCTCGACGACCTGTCGTCCCTGCTGCCGACCCGGTTGTACGCGCACCTCTCCCCCGGTCTCGACTGGCGGCTCGCCCGCCGGTACGACCTGACCCCGGGTGGACCGCACCTGAAGATGGCACTCACCGAACCCGCACGGCTGGCCTCGGCGCTGGCCGAGGGGTCCCCGCTCACCGCCGCCGACCTGCCGGAACTGGCCCGGTTGTACGAAGTGTCCTATCCGGCCAACTGGTTCGATCGGCGGATGTTGGAGACGGGACAGTACGTGGGCGTCCGGCGCGACGGTGAACTGGTGGCGGTGGCCGGGGTGCACGTCTGGTCGCCGGTCTACCGGGTGGCGGCGCTGGGCAACATCACCACCCATCCAGCGCACCGTGGGCGGGGCCTCGCCGGCTTGGCGGTGGCGGCGCTCTGCCGGCGGCTGGCGGCCACCGTGGACCATGTGACGCTCAACGTCCGGGCGGACAACGCGGCGGCGACGGCGGTATACCGCCGGCTCGGTTTCACGACGGTCGCCCGGTACGCGGAGTTCGCCGCGGTGGCCCGGGCCGAGCCGTCCGGGGCGGGCGAGCCGGCCTGGGCGGGCGAGCCGGCCGACGACGCCACGCCGGCCGAGGTGGCGCCGGCGGCTTCCGGTCAGGGCTTGCGTCCGACCGCGCCGTAGACGGCCGCGTCCGCGTCGCTGGGCCGGGAGCCGGATTCGTCCTCGGGCCGCCACCGGGCCACCGTCTGGATGCCAGGTTCGACCAGTTCCAGCCCGTCGAAGAACCGACCGAACTCGTCCCGGCTCCGGAATGCCATGACGCCGTGTGGCCCGCCAGCCACGCCGAACTGGCGGGCCTGGGCGGCGAACTCCGGCGGCATGAAGTCGGTGGTCACATTCGACGCGGCCAGGTAACTGCCGGCGGGCAGGGCGTCGAGCAACCGGCGGACGATCGCGTACGGCTCCTCGCTGTCCCGGACGAAGTGCAGCACGGCGATGAGCATGAGCCCCACCGGCTCGGTGAGGTCGAGGGTGCGGTCCAGGTCCGGATGCTCAAGGATCTTGTCGGGCTCCCGCAGGTCGGCGTCGATGTAGGCGGTGGCGCCGTCCGTCGAGCTGGTAAGCAGCGCGCGGGCGTGCGACAGCACGATCGGATCGTTGTCCACATAGACCACCCGGGACCGGCTGTCGACCGCCTGAGCCACCTCGTGCGTGTTGTCCGCGGTGGGGATCCCGGTGCCGATGTCCAGGAACTGCCGGATGCCGGCGTCGCGGGCCAGGAAGGTGACCGCGCGGCGCAGGAACCGCCGGTTTTCCACGGCCGCCGTGCGCACCGCCGGGAACCGGGCCGCGATCTCGTCACCCGACCGCCGGTCGGCCTCGAAGTTGTCCTTTCCGCCCAGCCAGTAGTTGTACCGGCGGGCCGGATGCGCCACGCTGGTGTCGATCCGGTCGGCGCCACCCCCGTGCTCGTGCACGTATGTCCTCCCCAGTGGTCTCGTTCGGCTGAATGGCGGCTCAGCCGACCCGTTCGTAGTCGCGCAGCACCTGCTCCAGGATCTCGGTCGTCCGCTCGGGCGGCTCGGCCTCGACGCAGACCCGTTCGATGGCCGCCGCGTAGTGGTCGATGTCGTCGCGCTTGTCCAGGTAGAGCGCGCTCGTGAGCTGCTCGACGTAGACGACGTCGGGCAGGTCGGCGTCCGGGAAGCGGAGAATGCTGAACGCCCCACCGGCCGCGGAGTGTCCGCCGGCGGCGAACGGCATCACCTGCAGTCGTACGTTGGGTAGTTTGGTGGCCTCGATGAGCGCGGTGAGCTGGGCGCGCATGACGTCCACCCCGCCGATCGGTCGGCGGAGCGCGGCCTCGTCGATGACAGCCCACAGCCGTGGGGCCTCGGACCGGCCGAGCACCCGTTGACGTTGCAGGCGGAGGGTCACCCGGCGTTCGATCTCGGCGGCGTCCGCGCCGTCGTGACCGAGCAGGATCACGGCCCGGGCGTACTCCCGGGTCTGCAGCAGGCCGGGGACGAACTGCACCTCGTACGTCCGGATGAGGGCCGCGGCGGCCTCCAGCCCGAGGTATGCCTGGAACCAGCCCGGCAGCACGTCACCGTAGCGGTGCCACCAACCCGGATTGTTTGCCTCCCGGGCCAGGGCCAGGAGGCTGTCGCGCTCACCCTTGTCGGTGACGCCATAGAGCGTGAGCAGGTCGGCGACGTCACGTTCCTTGAATCCCACCCGGCCCAACTCCATCCGGCTGATCTTGGATTCGGAAGCTCGGATCTCCCAGCCGGCGGACTCGCGGGTGACACCACGGCCCTCGCGAAGACGACGCAGTTGAGCGCCGAGGAGCATGCGCAGCACGGTGGGGCCCGTGGCCGACCCAGTGCCGGACTGTTCCGTCGCCACCCACGACCTCCGCCTGCCAATCGATTCGGAACTGGCCCCCCGGCACCACTGACGCGTAAGCATGCCATGAACCGACAGTGAGGCGAAGACCTCCACGGGAACCACCGACGAACGGACCACCCCACCCTGTCGATCTAGTGGAGGACGGTCGGCGGGATCGGCGACCGTCCTCCACGGACGCCCGCGCCTCACGACGGTGGGCCGGGCACGTGTCTCGCCGGTCAGGCGACGAGGTTGTCGAAGTCACCGTCCCGCACGCCGAGGAGGAACGCGGTGATCTCCTCGATCGTGTAGATCAAGGCGGGACCGTCCGGGTGGCGGGAGTTGCGGACCGCGATGCCGGAGCCGTCGGGCAGCCCGGCCATCTCCACACAGTTGCCGCTTGGATTGCTCCGCCGGCTCTTCTGCCAGGCCAGGGGCGGCAGTTCGGTGGTGGGCACGCCGTTCGGTAGCTGCTGCATTGGAGCCTCT
Source organism: Plantactinospora sp. GCM10030261 (assembly GCF_042666615.1). NCBI lineage: Bacteria > Bacillati > Actinomycetota > Actinomycetes > Micromonosporales > Micromonosporaceae > Plantactinospora > Plantactinospora sp. GCM10030261. The sequence goes on along the minus strand of NZ_JBHTDD010000007.1, from coordinate 248,923 downwards.
CTCGAAGGCCCGCACGTGATGCGGTTGCCGAGGGCGGGGAGGAACCGCGGCTCGCCAGTCGCGCGGGCAGATGCACGTGCATCCGCTATTGCATCTGCAATGGACGCGGAGCATGATAACCCAGTACGGATGTACCCGTCCCATCACTTCTAGTGATGAAAAAGGGGGCATCACCAGGCAAAACGTCGACATCGATCGACGTTTGGAAGGGGGCAACCATGGTGGAGCCCTTGACCCTGTTGGCCGCCGCGACGGCCGCGACGGGTCTCTGGGCCGCCTACCGGATGCGGTGCCGTGCGATTCGGGCGGAAAGCCGCCTGGCTGGCCTCGCCGGCCAGCTCGAGGCCGCCCGGCATGCCGCGAACCACGATTCCCTCACCGGTCTGTACAACCGACGGGGATTTCACCAGCGCGGCGAGGTCCTGCTCACCGACCGCACCCAGTTCCCCATCCTGGCCATCGTGGTGGACCTCGACGCGTTCAAACAGGTGAACGACGCCTTCGGGCACGCCGCCGGCGACCGGGTGCTGACCACGATCGGCCGGCGGCTCACGCACTTCGTCGGCGATGGTGCCGTGGCCCGGCTCGGTGGCGACGAGTTCGCCGCGTTGATGGGGAACGTGCCGGTCGATCCGGGCAGTCGCGACCAGGCCCGCAAGCGGCTGGCCAGCCAGCTCGGCGCCCCCATCGAGATCGGCGGCGAGGCGGTCCGGATCCACGCCTCGATCGGCTTGGCCCCGGTCACCGGCCCCACTCGGCTGGCCGAGGCTCTCGCGCTTGCCGACACCGACATGTACCGCACGAAGAGCCTCACCTCGGCAGCATCTCTTCCCCTCGACAACGCCAGCATCGCGGAGGTGTGACCGTGTCCCTGCCCACCGTCGAACCCGGACAACGCGACCCCGGCAAGCTCGCCCCGACCGACAGCTACCGACCCTCGGACCGGGTCTGGGTGCACCGTGGCAGCGCCTGGTGCGCCGGCGTCGTGGAGACAGCCTCGGCCCGCGCAGCGACGGTGCGCTACCGGCCGGCCAGCACCCGCGGGACCGCGGTGGACACCGTCACCGCCTTCTACCTGGCGCGCCGGGCGGAGGCGGACCCGCTGCTCGACAGCCGGTGACGCCGGAGCGGCCACCTCACGTGCGGCCGCCCCGGTGCCATCACGGCACACCAGCTTCGCTCCGGCGCCCCTCGCGTGGCGGGCGCAGGGCGGTGGACCGGCGACTTCGACGGAGTACGCCGGGCCACCGTCCCAGGCGGCGCGGACCGGGCCTCCCCCCGCCCGGTCCGCGCCGCCCTTGACGGGTCAATCCCGCACCGGCCGCTTGAGGTGATAGCGGAACACCTCGGTGGTGCCCTGGAGGTTGTTGACGTCCTCGGCGGCCGAGACCAGCTCCCACCCGTCCGCGCCCACCCGGTTGAGATGCGAGATAGCGGTGTCGCCGTAGGCGGTCACGTCCAGCCGCGACCCGTCCGGGCCGTACCAGTGATAGCTGAGCCCCCAGGAACTCCCCTCGGCCTGTCGGCGGCGGACCAGCAGCGCGTATTCCCATCTGACCATCGGCCCATTATGGCGGTACGTGTTGGTCCACTGTGCCTGGTGTCACCACCGGTCCGGTCGGGTCGACGCCTCGCACCCGCACCGCGCCCGCCAGTCGACGCCCTCGCACCCGCGTCGCGCGCCAGCGGACACGTGTCGCACCCGCCCGGATGAGCGGATGGTGAACGGTTGATTTCGTGGCGGATGTGCGACAGCCTTGATCGCGTCCCGCCCACCCGGCGACACGCGTCGAGGAGATGAGGTCGTGACGGAGGAGAGTCCGCGGATCGCCCGTCTGCTGCGGGAGCTGTCGACCGGACGCCGGGGGGTGGTCGACGAATTCTGGCGGGACGTGACCGCGACGGGCGCCCCCCTGGTCGAGGACGTGCGGGACGGCGAGGCGTTGGTCACCTTCCTGTGGCGGGGCGAGGCCGCGGAGACCGCGACCTACTGGGGCGTGGACGTGCCGCTGCGGCGGATCGAGGGCACCGACCTGTGGTACGGCTCCCGGCGGCTCCGCACCGACCTGCGCACCATCTATCTGGTGCGGCACCGGGGCTTCGCCATCCCGACCGACGTCACGGGCGTCGGGCCCACCCACGTCGACCCGCTGAACCCGCACCGCCTGCTGTTCCCCGCCGATCCGGCCGATCCGCACGACCGGAACTACTGGATGTCCCTGCTCGAACTGCCGGCGGCCCCCACCGAGTCGTGGAGCACCCCTCGCCCCGGCGTTCCTCGCGGCCGGCACCGGCAGACCAGCCTGCGCAGCACCGCGCTGCGCTGCCGGCGCCGGATCGGCGTCTACCGCCCGGCCGGCGCCGGAAACGAGCCGTTGCCGTTGCTTGTGGTGTTCGACGGCCACATCTCGCGGGCCGTCCTGCGCATCCCCACCACGTTGGACAACCTGATCGCGGCCGGTCGGATCCCGCCCACCATGGCGTTGTTCGTCAGCGCGCCCAGCGGCGGCCGCCGGGACCGGGAACTGCGCCCGGGTCCCGCGATGCGGCACTTCGTCCTGCACGAACTGCTTCCGTGGGCCCGTCGCCGCTGGCGGATCAGCGCGGACCCCGGTCAGCGAGTGATCGCCGGCGCCTCCCTGGGCGGGCTCACCGCCGCCTATCTCGGCCTCATCGCGCCGGACGTCTTCGGCGCCGTGATCGCGCAGTCCGCCAGCTTCTGGTGGCCGGCCCCGCCCACCGGCCGGGAGCCGCAGTGGCTCACCCGGGAGTACGCCCGCCGGCCGGCACAACCGGTTCGGCTGTATCTGGACGTGGGCGATCACGAGACGAACGCGTACTGGGGCGACGGTCTTGATCAGGTGTCGGTGAACCGGCGGTTCCGGGACGTCGTGGTCGAGCGCGGGTACGACGTGACGTACGCCGAGTACACCGGGGGGCACGACTACGTCAACTGGCGGCGCACCATCGCCGACGGTCTGGTCGCCGTCCTCGGCGGTCCAGGCACGCCGGGCACCGGCGACGCGGCCCCCGTGCGGCACGGTGACGTGCCCGCCCCCGCGGTCCGCGCCCGACGGCACCGGGAGCCGGCGTCGGTCGCGGCGCGCTGACCGAACCTGTCGCATCCCGGGCGTACCGTCGGCGCGTTCGTGTCGCGACTCCGAGGGGATCCGATGAGCGAGCTGCGTGTCACCCGCCACCTGCCCGCCCCGAAGGAACGTGTCTGGGCCGCCTGGACCGACCCGGCACTGCTGGCCGCCTGGTTCTGGCCGCAACGGTTCGCGACCACCGCCAGTGTCGATCCACGGGTGGGTGGCGCGTACCGCATCGAGGGGCCAGGCGGTGGTATCTCGGTCGGCGGTGGCTACCGGTCGGTGGACCCACCGCAGCGGCTCGAGTTCGACTGGCGGTTCGACGGCGACGCGGAGCGGACCCGGGTGACCGTGACCCTCAGCCCCACCGACGGCGGGACCGACCTCGCCATCACGCACACCGGGTTCAGCGACGACGCCGATCGGGACAACAACGTCCTCGGTTGGCAAAGCTGCCTCGACCGGCTTGCCGCCTGGCTGGCCGCTCAGCCGGCCTCCCCCGACTGATGCTTCCGGGCGGCCCGGGCGAACGTGGTGGCACCGCCGGTCAAGGCGCGGCGCCACGGCACCACGCCGTCGATCTCCACCTGTAGGGAGAAGCTGAGGAACGTCCTGATCAACACGATCAGGCCGAGTCCGGCGACGTTGTCCAGCGTCGGCGAGACCGCCACCGTCCGGATGAGGTCCGCCGCGACCAGCACCTCCAGGCCCAGCAGCAGCGCTCCCCCGAACATCTCGCGCAGCCCGAGGTACGCCGCCCGACCTCCGGCGATGCGCCACCGCCGGACGGCGACAACCGCCGACCACACGAGTCCCAGCACGAGTACGCCGATGCCGATCAACTCGAAGGTCTGAGCCACCCGGCCCATCAGCTGTGTGGACGTCTGACCTCACCTCCGCAGTCGACGCTACCGGCCGGGACGGGAGAAGGGGTCCGTTGTCGACGCATCGCCCGGACAGCGGACCCCTTCTCGCGCTGTCAGTCGCGGGCGCCGGGCCGGGGCACCGGCATCGCGGGGGTGCCCGGCGAAATGGGGTTGCCCGTCGGTGGTCGCTCTGCTGCACTCCTTTCGACGGGCCGACCGAGGCAGGGAGAGTGCGATGCGAGCTGCGTTCATGTTCATCCACAGGGGAACCGTCGCCCAGGTAAAGGACATGACGCTTCGTGCACATCGTCAACCTTGGAATTCTCGCCCATGTCGACGCCGGTAAGACGAGCCTGACCGAGCGGCTGCTGCACGCCGTCGGGGTCATCGACGAGGTCGGCAGCGTCGACCGGGGAAGCACCCAGACCGACTCGCTGGCGCTGGAGCGGCAGCGGGGCATCACCATCAAGTCCGCCGTCGTCTCGTTCGCGGTGGACGGCGTCACCGTCAATCTGATCGACACGCCCGGCCACCCGGACTTCATCGCCGAGGTGGAACGCGCCCTTCGGGTGCTCGACGGCGCCGTCCTGGTCATCTCCGCCGTGGAGGGGGTCCAGGCGCAAACCCGGGTGTTGATGCGGACCCTACGGCGCCTGCGCATCCCCACCCTGATCTTCATCAACAAGATCGACCGGGCTGGGGCGCGGTACGCCGAGGTGCTCCGCGACATCGCGGAGAAGCTCACCCCCGACATCGTGGCGATGGGCTCGGCCACCGGCGCGGGCACCCGGGACGCCACGGTCGAGCCGTACCCGGGCACCGACACCGGCTTCGTCGCCCGGTTGACCGAGTTGCTGGCCGAGCACGACGACGCGACGCTCGCCGCGTACCTGGACGGCGGGCCGCCGCCGTACCACCGGCTGCGGTCCGAACTGGCGGCTCAGACGGCACGGGCCGTGGCGTACCCGGTGTTCGTGGGTTCCGCGATCACCGGCGCGGGCGTCGCACCGCTCGTCGCCGGAATCCGGACCCTGCTGCCGGCCGCGGAAGGCGACCCCGACGGGCCGGTGTCCGGGACCGTATTCAAGATCGAACGCGGTCCGGCGGGGGAGAAGATCGCGTACGTCCGGCTCTTCGCCGGCACCATCCGGGTCCGCGAGCGGCTGCCGTTCCGTGGGACGCCGGGCGCCAAGGTGACCGCGCTCGCGGTGTTCGAGCGGGGCGCCGCCGTCCCCCGGCCGTCCGCCGCGGCGGGTCAGATCGCCAAGGTGTGGGGCCTCGGCGACATCCGGATCGGCGACTCGATCGGCGGGCCCGGCGAGGTGCCACCGGCCGGCCCGCCGAGGAGCGACCCACCGGCGGCTGACCGCCGACCGGGCGAACCGGCGGGTAACGGCACGCCGCACTTCTCGCCGCCCACCCTGGCGACCGTGGTGGTCCCGGAGCGGGACGTGGACCGCCTGGCGGCACACGCCGCCCTCAGCGAACTCGCCGAGCAGGACCCGCTGATCAACCTGCGGCAGGACGAGACCCGCCAGGAAATCGTCCTGTCCCTCTACGGTGAGGTGCAGAAGGAGGTCATCCAGGCGACCCTGGCCGACGAGTACGGCGTCCGGGTCGGTTTCCGCGAGTCGACGACGATCTACGTCGAGCGGTTGACCGGTACCGGGGCGGCGGTCGAGTTCAAGGACGGGACCGACAACCCGTTCCTGGCCACCGTCGGGCTGCGGCTCGAACCGGCGCCGGCCGGCAGCGGGGTGATCTTCCGCCTCGGTGTCGAGCTGGGTTCGATGCCGTACGCGTTCTTCGTCGCGGTCGAGGAGACCGTGCGCCAGACCCTCGGGCAGGGGCTGCGCGGCTGGGAGGTGCCCGACTGCCTGGTCACCATGACCCACTCCGGCTACTACCCGAAGCAGAGCCGGATGCACGGCACGTTCGACAAGAGCATGTCCAGCACCGGCTGGGACTTCCGTTACCTGACCCCGCTGGTGCTGACGACCGCGCTGCGGCGGGCCGGCACCCGGGTGCACGAGCCGGTGCACCGGTTCCGGCTGGAGTTGCCGACCGAGTCGTTCGCGGCGGTGATGCCGGTGCTGGTCCGGCTCGGCGGCACCGTCGACGAGACGGAACTCCGTGGCTCCGGATACCTGCTGACCGGGGACCTTCCGGCCGCCCGGGTGCACGACCTGGAACAGCGGCTGCCGGCGCTGACCAGTGGCGAGGGGACACTGGAGAGCACGTTCGACCACTACCAGCCGGTACGCGGCCCGGCTCCGGAGCGGGAGCGCTGGGACCACAACCCGCTGAACCGCAAGGAGTATCTGCTGCACGTGCTGCGCCGGGTGTGACGCCTCAGGTTGACCGGTACTCGGTGAACACCGCCTCCAGGGTGCGGCGGGCCCAGGTCAGCTTCTCGGTGTCGCCGTCGTGGGCCAGCACGATCAGGGCCTTCCACAGGGTCCAGCCGCGACCGCGAGCCCAGGTGGCCTGGTCCACCGCGAGCGCGTCCCGGAACGCCGCCCGGGCGCGGCCGGAGAACATCGTCCAGGCGGCGGTGACGTCGCAGGCCGGGTCACCGACGCCGGCGCAGCCGAAGTCGATGACGGCGGCCAGCCGGCCGTCACGGACCAGCAGGTTGCCGACGCCGACGTCGCCGTGGAACCACACTGGCGGCCCGGTCCAGGTGGCCTCCAGGGCCGTCCGCCAGATCTCCAGGGCCAGCTCACCGTCGATCCGTCCGGCGAGCGCCGCGACGGCCTGCCGGGTGTCCTCGTCGTACGTCGTGAGAGGGCCGCCCCGCCACGCGCTGTGCTGCCCGGCCGGCGGGCCGTCGCTCGGGTCGATCCGACCCAGGGCGGCCAGGAATCCGGCCAGGTCGGTGGCGAACCGGATCGGATCGGCGATCGTGGCTCGGGCGGCCGGCTCGCCGTCGAGCCATCGATAGACCGACCACGGGTACGGGTAGCCCGCACCGGGATTCCCCCTGGCCACCGGCTCCGGGATGGGCAGCGGCAGGTGCGGGGCGAGCACCGGCAGCCAGCGGTGTTCCTTGTCGACCTGCGGCACGTACCCGGCGGCGCTGGGCAGCCGGACCGACAGGTCGGCGCCGAGACGGAAGGTGCGGTTGTCCCAGCCGTCGAGGTCGACCGGGCGCACCGGATGCTCCGCCCATCCCGGGAACTGCGCGGTGACCAGCCGCCGGACCAGGGCCGTGTCGATCTGCATCCGGCTCAGCCTGCCGCCGGGGGGCCGGACCGGCAACCGGTTATGGACAACCGCCCGGTGCCGACCGCTCGTCGTCAGCCGGCCGGTCGAGGACGGCCAGGGACGCCGTGGCGCGCTCGATCGTGTCGCCGGCCCCGACGGCGAAGTCGCGCAGGTGCCGACGGAACTCGTGGTCCGTCGATCCGGCCGCCCCGGCCGGCAGGAACCCGGCGTTCTCGAGGGTGACCAGGCCGTGCAGGTGACACCACTGTTGGCGAGCCATCGACCAGGGCTCGACCGACCGGTAACGACCGGCATCGACGCACCGGGCGACCGAGTCCCGGGCCATCCGCAGGGTGTACCGACCGATGGTGCGGTCCTCCTCGGACAGCGCGAATCCCGCGACGGTCGAGCCGCCGAACATCACGGCGTACAGGTGGGGGTCGGCTAGCGCGGACCGCCGGTACGCGGCGGCGAACAGGTAACTGTCGGCCACCGGATCCGCTGTCTCCGGTACGGCGGCGAGGCGATCGGCGAGCCGGGCGAAGCCCTCGTGGATGACCGCCCGCACCACGCCCGGCATGCCGCCGAAGTGGGTGTAGACGGCCATCGTGGAGGCGCCCGTCTCTCTCGCCAGGGCCCGCGCCGTCAGCGCGCGCGGGCCCTGTTCGGCGAGCAGGCGGGCGGCCGTCTCGACAAGGTGGCCGGCGAGTTCCGCGCGGTGAGTCGATCCGGGTCTTGACACGACGCCATCATAACGCTGTTATTGACATAACAGCGTTATGAAGGAGGCGACATGCCGCCATTGCTCGCTCGACTGGCTCCCCGGATCCCCCGGCTCGCCGAGGCCGGCGGTTCCGACACCGGGTCGGTCGCCGGCCGCGGCGAACCACTCCGGCTGCTGGTCTTCGGTGACTCGTCCGCCGCCGGGGTCGGCGCCACCGATCACCGGGAGGCGCTGGCCGGACAGGCGGCCGGCGCCATCGGCGCGTTGACCGGCAGGGCGATCTCCTGGCGCGTGGTGGCCCGCACTGGCGCCACCGCCCGTACCGCCCGCCACCTGGTCGACCAGATCACCGATCCGCACACCCGGTGGACGCCGGACGTGATGCTGGTGGCGGTCGGGGGGAACGACGTGATCAGCCTGCGCCGGCCCGACCGGTTCCGGCAGGACGTCGAAGACCTCGTGGCCCTGCTCCGGCGCCGCGCGGGCACCCCGGTGCCGGTGCTGCTGGCCGGGCTGCCGCCGATCCACCGGTTCCCCGCCCTGCCGGCGCCCGTGCGGTGGATGTGCGGCCGGTACGCCAGCCGGCTCGACCGGCGGCTCGCACAGGTCGCCAGGCGGCAGCCCGGCATCGCCCACCTGCCGGTCAGCGGGCTGCCGGTTCGACCGGACTTCTTCGCCACCGACGGCTTCCACCCGGGGCCGGTGGGCTACCGCGCCTGGGCTCTGCTGCTCGCCGCCCAGGCGGCGTCCGTTCTGGAAACGCTCCCGACCCGGGATGTCGCGGAGGGCGCCCGGACCTGAGCCGGGCCCCGGCGTCGGCACGGCCCCAGCCTTGACACCCGGCGGTCACCGGTCCAGTCTCCAGTGGCCGGGTCCGGGGACAGAGGAGTGCCAGGGTGAAGATCGTCGACGCGCGCGTCATCGTGACCTGCCCGGGGCGCAACTTCGTGACCCTGAAGATCATTACCGACGAGGGGGTGACCGGAGTCGGCGACGCCACCCTGAACGGCCGCGAACTCGCCGTCGAGTCGTACCTGCGGGATCACGTCGTGCCGCTGCTGATCGGGCGCGACCCGGCCCGCATCGAGGACACCTGGCAGTACCTCTACCAGGGGGCGTACTGGCGGCGCGGGCCGGTGACGATGAGCGCGATCGCCGCCGTGGACACCGCGCTGTGGGACATCAAGGGAAAGGTCGCCGGCCTCCCGGTCTACGACCTGCTCGGCGGCCGATCCCGGACCGGTGTCACCGTGTACGGGCACGCCAACGGCGAGACGATGGACGAGATCCTGGTCGAGGTGGCCCGCTACCTCGACCTCGGCTACCGGGCGGTGCGGGTGCAGAGCGGGGTGCCGGGCATCCCGAGGACGTACGGCGTGAGCGCCGACAAGATGTTCTACGAGCCGGCCGACGCGGCGCTGCCCACCGAGACCACCTGGTCGACCGAGCGCTATCTGGCGCACGTCCCGTCGGTGTTCGCCCGGGTCCGGGACGAGTTCGGGCCGGACGTACGCCTGCTGCACGACGTGCACCACCGGCTCACGCCGATCGAGGCGGCCCGGCTCGGCCGCAGCCTGGAGCCATACGGGTTGACCTGGATCGAGGACCCGGTCCCCGCGGAGTTGCCGGAGGGCTTCCGGATCATCCGCCAGCACACCACCACGCCCATCGCCACCGGCGAGGTGTTCAACACGATCTGGGACGCCGCCCAGCTCATCCGGGAACAGTTGATCGACTACATCCGGATGACAGTGGTGCACAGCGGCGGCATCACCCACCTGCGGCGGGTGTTCGACCTCGCGGCGCTGCACCACGTCCGCAGCGGCTCGCACGGTGCCACCGACCTCTCCCCGGTCTGCATGGCGGCGGCGCTGCACCTGGACATCGCGATCCCGAACTTCGGGTTGCAGGAGTACATGCGGCACACCCCGGAGACCGACGCGGTGTTCCCGCACGAGTACCACTACGAGGACGGTTACCTGCACCCGGGTGACGCACCGGGGCTCGGCGTGGACATCGACGAGGCGGCGGCGGCGCGCTACCCCTACGCTCCCGCGTACCTGCCGGTGAACCGGCTGACGGACGGCACCCTGCACCCCTGGTGACCACGTCTGCCGTCAGGCGGGCGTCGGGTATTCCGTCAGCGGCTCATCGCAACCTCCCGTTCGACGCGCGACAGTTTCTCGGGATTGCGTACGGCATACAGACCGCTCACCCTGCCGTCGTCGATGCGGACCGCGACGACCGTGTCCACCTCGCGGCCGTCCCGGAAGATCAGCGCGGGGTGGCCGTTGATCTGCGCCCACTGCGGCGACATGGCGACGATCCTGGCCCACCTGGCGGTCAGCACGCGGGCCACCTTCTCGGCACCCACGATGGGCCGCAACACCGCCTGGCGGAGCCCGCCACCATCACCGAGGAACACCACATCCGGCGCCAGGATGTCGAGCAGCTGCCGCAGATCGCCCGTCTCGACCGCCCGCTGGAACGCCTCGATCGCGTCCCTGGTGCGGGCCGGCGACACGTCCCCGCGCGGTCGGCGGGCGGCCACGTGCGCCCGTGCCCGGTGGGCGATCTGCCGAACCGCGGCCGGACTCTTGTCGACGGCCTCCGCGATCTCGTCATAATCCAGGTCGAACACCTCCCGCAGCACGAACACGGCCCGCTCGACCGGCCTGAGCGTCTCCAGCACCATCAGCATCGCCATCGAGACGCTCTCGGCCAGTTCCACGTCCTCCGCCACGTCCGGCGACGTCAACAGCGGCTCGGGCAGCCAGGGACCGACATAGGACTCCCGGCGGCGGCGGAGCGTGCGGATCCGGTCGAGCGCCTGGCGGGTGGTGATCCGCACCAGGTACGCCCGCGGGTCCCGCACCGTGTCCAGGTCGACGCCCGCCCACCGCAACCAGGTCTCCTGCAGGACGTCCTCCGCGTCGGCGGCCGAGCCGAGCATCTCGTAAGCCACGGTGAACAGCAGGTTGCGGTGGGCGACGAACACCTCGGTGGCCGACCCCATCGGGCCGTCACCGGACAACTCCCCCGCCGCACCCGGTCTTCCCCCGCCCATGGCTCACTCCCTTCTCGTCGCCCTCGGCCGTGCCACACCTCCAGACGTCGGTCACCGCCGTCGCGTGACACGGTCGCCACCGTGGGCCAGGTCACACGGCCGGGCCGTCACAACGAGCCGGTCGCCGGCCTCTTCATGGCCGTACACCGCTGAGGAGGTTTTCATGAGTCTGCACGTCGTCCTGTGGATCGTCACCGGACTACTGGCCACCGTCATGTTGATCAGCACGTCGAAGATGTTCGTGCCAAGGGAGAAGATGGCCGCCATGGGCGGGCGCGCCTCGGCCTGGGTGCTCGACTTCAGCCCCGGCGCGCTGCGGGCCATCGGAGCCCTCGAACTGCTGGCCGCCGTCGGCCTGATCCTGCCCGCCGTCCTCGACATCGCGCCGATCATGGTGCCGGTGACGGCCACCTGCGTGGCGGTGCTGTTCGTCGGCGCGACAGCCATGCGGCTGCGTCGGGGCGAGCGGGCGACGATCGTGCCCGACCTGGTCTACCTCGCCATGGCCGTCTTCGTGGCCTGGGGTCGGTTCGGTCCCGAGCCGTTCACCGGCTGACCATGGTCCGCGCGGGCAACGGGCACTGTCGGGCGTACCGCCGCAGTTCGTCGAGGGACAGGTCGAACGGGGCCATCGGTCCCTCCAGCCTTGCCGGATCCGGCGAAATTCTCGGGAAGGTTAGCACGCCCAATCGGTGATGAACGGTCTCCTCGACGTCGGGTCCATCCAGGTCGGAAGGTTTGTCGGGAAAGCCGTCCGGACCTCGGCCGGCCCTACACACCGACCGGCAAGACCTTGACACATACCGATACCCCTCCTAAGTTTCCCGACACGGATTACGGTCCTGTTCCGAAAGTTTCGGGGCTCGTTACCGGCGGCATGTCGGCAGCACGAAGGGGCCGAGGATGAGCGTCCTGAAGACAGCGGAGCCGGCCCCGGACGACACGCCGATCCGCCGACCGGCACCGGCGGCGCCCACCGCCCGCCGCCGCGTCCACCGCCGATCCTGGCGGCAGGCGCTGCGCCGGGACTGGCAGCTCTACTCGTTGGCGGTACTGCCGCTGCTGTTCTTCGCGATCTTCCGCTACCTGCCGATGCTGGGCAACGTCATCGCGTTCCGCCGGTTCCAGCCCGGCGGGAGCCTCTTCGGCGAGTACTGGGTGGGGCTGCGCTACTTCCGGATGTTCCTCGCCGACCCCAAGTTCTGGGACGTGTTCACGAACACCGTGGTGCTGGGCACACTGACCCTGCTGTTCTGCTTCCCGCTGCCGATCGTGCTCGCGCTGCTGCTCAACGAGATCCGTACCCGCACCGTCAGGCGGTTCGTGCAGTCGGTGTCGTACCTGCCGCACTTCCTGTCCATCGTGGTGGTGGCCGCCATGGTGGCCGAACTGGTGTCCGTCAACGGCACGGTGAACCAACTCGTCCAGGCCATGGGCGGGGACCCCACCCCGTTCCTGCAACGACCCGACTGGTTCCGCGCCATCTACGTCTCGTCGGAGGTGTGGCAGACCGTCGGCTGGGGCACGATCCTCTACCTCGCGGCGCTGACCACGATCGACGACAACCTCTACGAGGCGGCCCGGATAGACGGCGCCAACCGGTGGCGCCAGACCTGGCACGTGACGCTTCCCGGCATCCGGCCGACCATGATGACGCTGCTGATCCTCAACATCGGCACGTTCATGACGGTCGGCTTCGAGAAGGTCCTGCTGCTGTACAACCCGTTGACCTATCCGACCTCCGACGTGATCTCCACGTACCTGTTCCGGATGGGCTTCGAGTCCAGCAACTTCAGCTATGCCGCCGCGATCGGCCTGTTCGAGGCGGTGATCGGGCTGACCCTGGTGTTCGGTGCGAACGCCATCTCGCGCCGCACGACGGGAACGAGCCTGTGGTGACCACCGCCCCGCCGACGCGGCGGACCGGTCGTCCGCGGGGTCCCCGGCCGACCCGTGGTTACCGGGTGTTCCAGGTGGTGAACGGGGTCATCCTCACCGGCGTCGTGGTGCTGACCCTGTATCCGTTCCTCAACATCGTGGCCCGCTCGCTCAGCGACGAGGCGTACATCATCGCGGGCCAGGTGAGTCTCGTCCCGCGCGGATTCAACCTGACCGCGTACGAGCTGCTGATGTCCGACTCGACGTTCTGGATCAACTATCGCAACACGGTGGTGTACACGGTCGCCGCGACGGTGATCTCGATCGTGCTCACCACCTGCTACGCGTACGTGCTGTCCAAGTCCGATCTCAAGGGCCGCGGGTTCCTGGTCGGGCTCGCCGTGTTCACCATGTTCTTCACCGGAGGGCTGATCCCCAACTACGTGCTGGTGACCAGCCTGGGCATGAAGAACACCATCTGGGCGGTCGCCGTACCGAACGCCATAAACGTGTTCAACCTGCTGGTGATGAAGGCGTTCTTCGAAAGCCTGCCCGGCGATCTCGAGGAGGCGGCGGCCGTCGACGGACTGAACACGTACGGCATCCTGCTCCGGATCGTGTTGCCGCTGTCGAAGGCGATCATCGCCACGATGGTGCTGTTCTACGCCGTGTCGTTCTGGAACTCGTGGTTCACCGCGTTCCTCTACCTGGACCAGCAGGACATGTTCCCGGTGACCGTCTATCTCCGCAACCTGCTCGCCGGCGCCACCGGAGCGGAGAACGTCGGCGCCATCGCCGAGTCGGACGAGGTCCAGGCCGAGGCGACGCTCAAGGCCGTGACCGTCGTCCTCACCACCCTGCCCATCCTCGCCGTCTACCCCTTCGTCCAGCGGTACTTCGTCTCCGGGGTGCTGCTCGGCGCGGTCAAGGGTTGACCTGCCCTCCGCGCACCGTCCCACCAGCGCTCCCCGAAAGGACGTCCCGATGCTCCCAGGAACCCGGCGCCGAGCAGCGGCGCTGGCCACCGCGCTGCTCCTGCTCACCACCACCGCGTGCGGCGACGACCCGGAGGAGTCGGACCTGTCCGGCAACCGGGCCGGCGCCATGGCCGGGTACGGCACCGGCGACCAGTTCAAAGCCACCGAACAGGTCAGCTTCTCGATCCTCTACAACAACCATTCCAGCTATCCGATCAAGGACGACTGGCTGTTCTGGACCGAACTCGGGAAGCGGACGAACGTCACGTTGGAACCGGTCGTCGTTCCGCTCAGCGACTACGAGCAGAAGCGCAGTCTGCTCATCGGTGCCGGCGACGCCCCGCTGATCATCCCCAAGACCTATCCCGACCAGGAGGACGTCTTCGTCTCCTCGGGAGCCATCCTTCCGGTCAGCGACTACCTCGACCTGATGCCCAACTTCAAGGACAAGATCTCGAAGTGGAAGCTCGAACCCGAGATCAACACACTCCGCCAGGACGACGGTAAATTCTACCTGCTGCCCGGGTTGCACGAGAAGCAGTGGCACGACTATTCGTTGGCGATCCGGACGGACATCCTCGAGCAGCTCAACCTCCAGGTCCCGAAGACCTGGGACGATCTCTACACGGTGCTCAAGGCGATGAAGGCGGCCCATCCCGACTCGTACCCGCTCTCCGAACGGTGGAGCAAGCCCAACCCGGCCGGCAACCTGTTGAACCTGCTCGCCGTCTCGCACGGCCTCGCCGGTGCCGGATGGGCCTACAAGCACGCGTCGTGGGACCCGGAGACGGAGAAGTTCACCTACACCGGGGCCACCGACAAGTGGAAGCAGGTCCTCCAGTACCTCAACAAGCTGGTGAAGGAGGGGCTGCTCGACCCGGAGAGCTTCACCCAGACCGACGACCAGGCGCGGCAGAAGCTTGCCAACGGCAGGTCCTTCGTCATCGGCAGCAACGCGCAGACCCTGGTCAACGACTACCGGCCGGATCTCGCGAAGACCATCCCGGCGGCGAAGCTGACGAAGATCCCGCTGCCGATCGGTCCGGCCGGCGAGATCAACCCGGCGCCCCGGCTGGAGAACGGCATCATGATCTCCAAGAAGGCCCGGGACAGCAAGAACTTCGTCGCGATGATGCAGTTCATCGACTGGCTGTGGTATTCCGACGCCGGGCAGGAGTTCGCGAAGTGGGGCGTCGAGGGCATCACCTACACGAAGGACTCGTCCGGTAAGCGGACCCTCACCCCCGACGTGAATGTCATCGGCCTCAACCCGAGCGGCAGCAAGCACCTGCAGAAGGACTTCGGTTTCTACAACGGTGTCTTCGCCTACGCCGGTAACACCGAACTGGTGCAGTCCTTCTTCTCTCCCGAGGAGCAGGAGTTCCAGAAGGTGATGAACGCCCGCAAGCCGCTGGCGGCGATCACGCCCCCGCCGTACCCGTTCACCGACGAGGAACGGGAGCAGGCATCGCTGTGGGAGACGCCGCTCAAGGACCACGTCGTCGCCTCCGCGCTGCAGTTCGCCCTCGGGCAACGCGACCTCGGCCAGTGGGACGCCTATCTGACCGAGTTGAAGGGCAAGAACATGGACCAGTACCTGGAGATGGTCAACAAGGCGTACGAGCGCTACCAGAAGGAACATGGCTGACCGCGCTCCGGCCGGGTCCGCCAGCCGGACCCGGCCGGTCCCGCCGGTGTCTGCCGCACGGCCGCCGCACCCGCGAGCCGGACGAGAGTTCGGTGACGGTCCCCTGTCCCGCGCGGCGGCGACGGTCCACGCCCTGCTGGTGGTGGAGCTGTCGCTGGTCATCGCCACCCTGCCCGGCCTGGTGCCGCTGCTCCTGCTGGACCGCGACGCCAGCAACATCCCGCTTGCGGTCGCCTGCGGCGTCCCGGTCGGTCCGGCGGTGTCCGCCGCGGTGTACGCGCTGCGCCACCAGCGGCCCGACCTGACCGATCTGCGGCCGGCCGCGCTGTTCTGGCGCGGCTACCGGGCGAACCTCGGCGGCGTGCTGTGCCTCTGGGTCCCGCTACTGCTCTGGCTTGCCGTGATCGCGGTGAACCTGACCAACCTCGGCGCCGCCGGCGTACCGGCGTGGTGGGGTGCGCTGCTGGTGGCCGTCGCGGTGGCGGCACTGGTCGCCGGCGGCAACGCCCTGGTGATCGCCTCGCTGTTCGCCTTCCGCACGCGGGACGTTGTCCGGCTGGCGGTCTATTTCCTGGTCCGAACCCCGGCGGTGGCGGCCGGCAACGCCTGCCTGTTGCTGCTCGCCGCCGGCATCGTCGTGGCCGCCTCGGAGGCGGTGCTCACCCTGCTGGGTTCGGTCCTCACCCTGGCGTTCCTCCGGATGTCCACGCCGATTGTCGACGCGATCGAGCGGGAGTTCACCCGATGACCCCGCCCGTCACCGGGTCCGACGGATCGATGGTGGAGGCCGACGAGGCATGGCATCCGGCATGGCTGCCGGGGGCGGCGTGGCGGGCCGTGGGGTCGCGGCGGGTGCTGGTCCGTGGAGCCGGTCCCGTCCTCGACACGGTGGCTGACGAGTTGACCCGGGCGGGTGCCGAGCATGGCGGCACGGTCCGCCGGTCGACCGACCGCCCCTCGCCGGAACCGGTCGACCTGGTCTTCGCACTCACGCCCGCCGAGCTGCCGGCCGTCCCCGGCCCGCTCGCCGCCCCCGGGCCGCTGCCCGCCGCCGCGGGCGCCGTCGCGGCCGACATCGAGCGGCGGTACGGGCCGGACGCGCTCGGCACCGAGGGTTTCGCGCTGGCCCGGCGCGACGGCGTCACGGTCGTGCTCGCCGACCGCCCGGCCGGCCTGCTGTACGGGCTGTTCGCCGTGGTCCGGCTCGGCGAGGCGGCGTTCGACCGGGACCGGGCGGCCGAGGCGCACCGCCCGGCGGCCGATCGGCGGATGCTGGACCACTGGGACAACGTGGCCGTGCATCCGGTGACGGGTCAGGTGGAGCGCGGGTACGCCGGTGGGTCGATCTTCTGGCGGGACGGTCGGGCCCGCCACGACCTGCCCCGGATCCGGGCGTACGGACGGTTGCTGGCCGCCTGCGGCGTCAACGCGGTCTCGGTGAACAACGTCAACGTCCACGCCACCGAGGCGCTGCTGCTCACCGACCGGCTCGGTGACGTGGCGGAGATCGCGGAAGCGCTGGCACCGTACGCGGTCCGGGTGCACCTGTCGGTCAGTTTCGCCACGCCGGTCGTCGTCGGCGGACTGCCGACCGCCGATCCGCTGGACGAACGGGTGCGAGCCTGGTGGACCGCGACCACCCGGCGGGTGTACGAGCGGATCCCCGACTTCGGTGGGTACGTGGTGAAGGCCGACTCGGAGGGGCAACCCGGCCCGTTCGCGTACGGTCGCAGCCAGGCCGACGGCGCGAACCTGTTGGCCGACGCGCTGGCGCCGACCGGCGGCGTGGTGCACTGGCGGGCATTCGTCTACAACCACCGGCAGGACTGGCGGGACCGCTCGACGGACCGGGCTCGGGCCGCCTTCGACCACTTCGCCCCCCTCGACGGCCAGTTCCGGGACAACGTGATCCTCCAGGTGAAACACGGGCCGATCGACTTCCAGCCCCGGGAACCGGTGTCACCGGTGATCGCCGCGATGCCGCGTACCCGGGTCGCGGTGGAGTTCCAGGTGACCCAGGAATACACCGGCCAGCAACGGCACGTCTGCTACCTGGCGCCCTGGTGGAGCGAGGTGCTGCGGTTCGCGCCGTGGGGACCGGACGGGCCGACCGTCGGCACCCTGGCCGCCGCCGGCGGTTATGGCGCTCCCCCACCCGCCGGTGGCGGCCTGGTGGGCGTGTCCAACGTCGGCGACGATCGGTTCTGGACGGGCCACCCCTTGGCCCAGGCCAACCTGTACGCGTTCGGCCGGCTGGCCTGGGACCCGGAGCTGGACCCGCGGACCATCCTGGACGAGTGGATCGGCCTGACCTTTCCCCCGGCGCGCGCCGGTGTCGACGAGGCGGTCGGCGACCAGGGGTCGGTCCGGCGGATCCTGCACACCGTCATGGACGACTCCTGGCGCGCCTACGAGCGGTACACCGCCCCGCTGGGCGCGGGTTTCATGGTCCGCCCCGGTGTTCACTACGGCCCGGACGTGGATGGCTACGAGTACACGCCGTGGGGGACCTACCACTTCGCCGACCGGGACGGTGTCGGGGTGGACCGCACCGGGGCCACGGGCACCGGGTTCACCGGCCAGTATCCGGCGCCGTGGGCGCAGGTGTACGAGTCGCTCGCGGACTGTCCCGACGAGCTGTTGCTGTTCTTCCACCATGTGCCCTACTCCCACGTGCTGCGCGACGGCTCCACGGTCATCCAGCACATCTACGACACCCACTTCGCCGGGGTGGACGAGGTGATCGCCATGCGGCACCAGTGGGTACGCCTCGCCGGGCTGGTCGACGATCGTGTGTACGCCCGGGTCACCGAACGCCTCGACGAGCAGCTCCGCAGCGCGCGGGAGTGGCGCGACCAGATCAACACGTACTTCTTCCGGAAGTCCGGGGTGCCGGACGCGCGGGGCCGGCGCATCTACTGACGCGGGTCAACTCGATGTGGCGGAGCTGGGGCGTCGGGCGTGACCCCCACCTTCGCCGGCATCGTCGATGACGATAAGCGGAAGTGGATCGTCCGGATCAGGTCGTACGCTCACCGCCTGCCGATCGAACTCAGGGGGAGACCATGGACATCCTGCTCATCGCCGGCCTGTGGCTGGACGGCTCGGCCTGGGACGAGGTGGTGGCGCCGCTCGAACGGCTGGGCCACCGCGCCACGCCGCTCACCCTCCCCGGTCAGGGCGACGGGTCCACCTCCGCCACGCTCGACGACCAGCTCGCCGCGGTGGTCGCCGCGGTCGACGCCGCCTCCGGTCCGGTCCTCGTGGTGGGTCACTCGGCCGCCGCCACACTGGCCTGGATGGCCGCCGACGCACGACCCGAGCGGGTGGCCCGGGTGGTGCTCGTCGGTGGTTTCCCGTCCGCCGACGGGGAGAAGTACGCCGCGTTCTTCGATCTCGTCGACGGGGTCATGCCGTTCCCCGGCTGGGGACCGTTCGAGGGGCCGGACTCGGCAGATCTCGACGAGGACGCTCGGCGGCGCATCGCGTCGGCGGCCATCCCGACGCCGGCGGGCGTCGCCCAGGGTGTGGTGGGGCTGACCGACGAGCGACGGTACGACGTGCCGGTCACGCTCGTCTGTCCCGAGTTCACCCCGGACCAGGTCCGCGAGTGGATCGCCGCCGGCGAGCTGGCGGAGTTGGCCAGGGCCAAGCACCTCGACCTCGTCGACATCGGCTCGGGGCACTGGCCGATGTTCACCCGGCCGGCCGAGCTGGCCCGGCTCCTCGGCGCGGCGGCCGACGCCTGACAATTGCCGCCATGGACATCGCCGCGCACGCCCGCTCGCTCGTCGAGCGGAACCTGTACCTGACCCTGGGCACGGTCGACGACGCCGGTCGGCCGTGGAGCACGCCGGTGTACTTCGCCCCCGAGGCCGACCGGGAGTTCCTGTGGGTGTCGGCCACCGACGCCGACCACTCCCGGCACCTCGCGCGGCGCCCGTGGGTGAGTCTCGTCGTCTTCGACTCCACCGTGCCGCCGTACCACGGCCGTGCGCTCTACGCGGTCGGGACGGCGGCGCAGGTGGCGGACGACGACCTCGACCGCGCCCTGGCGTCCTATCCCCGGCCCGCTCGGGACGGGGCCAGCGCCGTCGAGCGGGCCGATGTGACCGGCTCGGCGCCGTACCGTTTGTACCGGGCGACGGCGTCGGACCTGTGGGTGCTGTGCCCGCGGGAACCTCGGCAACCGTGCGAACTCCACGGCCGCGCCGCCGATCACCGGACCCGGGTGCCGGCCTGACGGCGTGACCGGAGCCCCGGCCGCCGTCGAGACCGGCCCGCGCAGACAGTCGCTAGGACGGCGTCCAGAACGGGTCGCGGCCGATGAACGCGACGAACCGGGTCCGCACGTCGGCGTCGTCGGGGGTGGGCACCCGGGGGCCGAACTGTCCCGATGAACGCAGCACCTCGTCCATCGGTTCCAGGTCGGTCAGCAGCTTGGCGCAGAAGTCGGCGTCGAGCCGATCGTCCTGTCCGGTGGCGCGGGCCAGGTCCCAGGTGTGCATGAACACGTCAGAGGTGTAGAACCGGTCGATGGCCTGGTCGACCGGCACCTCGCCGATGTGCCTGTCGGCAAGCGTCCGGTGTGCGGTCGACGGGTCGTCCAGCAGGGCCTGCACCGCGTCGCGCTGGGTCTGCCAGGCGGCGACGGGGTTGTCGTCGACGCTGGGCCCGCTCGGCAGCCCGACGTTGGCACCGGAGGAGAGGAAGCCGGGAAGCCACCCGACGAGATGACGTACGACGTCCCGGGCCGTCCAGCCGGCCACCGGCGCCGGGGCGTCCCAGTCCTTGGCCGCCCGGACGCGGTCGGTGAAGACGGCCGCGATCTGGCGGTGCCGCTCGGCGGGAGTGAGGTCAGCGAGGGCCATCGGTGAGCATCCTTTCGAGCTTGGCGTATCCGTCCTCCACGCCGGTCTCCATGCCGCTCCTCAGCCAGGCGTCCCGGCTGTCGAAGCTGTCCACCAGGGACTGCACCCGGAGCCTGGCACGGCCGTCGCCGAGGTCGTCGAACCGGAGTGTCTGCAGGGCCACCCCGTCCGGATCGCCCTCGAACGTGAACGTCTGGACGACGAGATCCGGCCGGATCTCGTGGAAACACCCACGGAAGCCGTACTCGACGCCGTCCCGGACGGACACGTACCGGAAGCTGCCGCCGGTCCGCGCGTCCCAGTGGTCGACGCGGGTGCGCATGCCGTTCGGGCCGACCCACCGGGCGAAGAGTTCCGGGTCGACGTGTGCCCGCCACACCTGCTCCGGGGTGGCCCGGAAATCGCGGGTGACGCGGATGACTGGAAGCTGGGGATCCGCCTCCACGGTGGTCATGACCGGTGCTCCTCGTCGTCGCTGTCGTCCATCGCGGCCAGTACTCCGTCGAGGCGCTGGTAGCGGTCTTCGGCCTGGCGTCGATACCGCTCGATCCACCCGTCCAGCAGGTCCAGCGCCTCGGCCTCCAGGTGCACCGGGCGGGGCTGCGAGCCGGCGGACCGACTCACCACCCCCGCGTCCTCGAGCACCCTCAGGTGTTTGTACACGGCCTGAAGGCTCATCCGGTACGGCTCGGCGAGTTGGTTGACCGTGGCGTCGGCGACGGAGAGTCTGGCCACGATGTCACGGCGCGTCGGATCGGCGAGGGCGGAGAAGACCTTGGACAGGGCGTCGATCGGCGGCATCCCCACCCCCGTTTCAACCGTTTGGTTTAAATCAAACTAGTCAGCGGTGACGGCCCCGTCAAGGATCAGCGGGCCCGAGCGCGGTAGAAAACGAACCGGCCGAACCACGCCGATCCACGGCCGGTCTCCGCCACGTCGGTCAGACCGGCACCGGTCATCGCCGTCAACACCCGCTCGGGACGGCTGGTCACCATCCGTGGATCGCGGTGCATCCGACCGATTCCCCGTCCGGACGGCGTGCCGTCGATGTCCACCACGTGCAGTTCGCCGCCGGACCGCAGCACCCGCGCGACCTCACCCAACGCACGGTCGCGCTCGTCCTCCGGGAGATGGTGCAACATGAACGCCGACAGCACCCGGTCGACGCTGTCGGCGTCCATCGGCAGCGCGCCGGCGAAAGCGCGCTCGTACCGGATCGTCAGTCCGGACCGGACCGCCTTCCGGCGGGCCCGGCGCAGCGCGCCCGGGTCAGGGTCGATGCCGGTCGCGTCGACGTCCGGTGTGCGACGGCCGAGCGCCCGCAGCAGGTTGCCGGTGCCGCAGCCGATCTCCAGGACCCGCTGGCCGGCACGGATGTCCGCGCGGTCCAGCAACTGCTCGTGCAGGCGCCCGACGCCGGCGAGCCGGCTGAACGGGTCGTACAGCGGCAGCAGCCAGCGCTTGCCCATGGGCGGCAGGTAGTGCTGTTCGTGGTCGAGGTGGGGCTGATGGGTCATGGCACTCTCCGACATCCGACAAAAGTTGGTCGTACTCTCAGCCTCATGCGAGGCGAAGGTGCGGACAATGGCGAATCTGTGGAAGGGATGCGACAAACTTCGGTTTGGGCGCCCCGCCCAGTCGGGGTGACCGGGCAGGGGGTCCCGGTCATCGGGTTCGAACACGCGCCCGGGACCGCACCGGTCGCGGTGGCCCGGGTCCGCGAGCGCCTGCCCGTGCTGGGCGCCGACGGCACGCACACGCACGAGTTTCTGGTGCTCTTCTACGTGCTACGGGGGCACGGAAGGCTGCTGATCGACGGCCGGACGTGGACTGTGACCCGCGGCGACCTGTTCGTCATCGCGCCGGGCCAGGTCCTCTCGTTCCACGACCCGCACGACAAGGTCGTCACGGACGGGTGGGCCGTGTGGTTCCCGGCCGACGTGGTGCGGCCCGGGACGTCCGGGGCCTACTCGTCGTGGCGTACGCACCCGTTGCTCTTTCCGTTCGCCCGTGGCACGGACCGGGCGCAACGGCTCCACGTCCCACCGGCCGACCGGGCCGAATGGACCGGACGCTTCACCGCGCTCGACGGCGAGCTACGGTCACGGCGCGACGGTCATCGGGAAGCCGCACTCGCCCACCTGACCCTGTTGCTCGTGGCCGCGGCCCGACTGTCGACCGGTGTCGCCGCCCAGTTTCGGTCCTCGGGAGAGCCGCTGCTCGCGGCTGTCTTCGACACCATCGAGCGCCGCTACCACGAGCCGCTGTCGCTGGCCGGTGTCGCCGCCGACCTCGGGCTCACCCCCGGTCACCTCACCACCGTGGTTCGCCGCAGGACCGGACGTACCGTGCAGCAGTGGATCGCGCAACGCCGCATGCGGCAGGCCCGCCTGCTGCTCGGCGAGACCGACCTGACGGTGGCGGCGATCAGCCGGCGGGTCGGCTATCCCGACGTCAGCTACTTCATCAAGCGATTCCGCGCCGATCACGGGATGACTCCGGCGCGGTGGCGGGACGCCACGCCATGACGTGGCGTCCCGCCACCTCATGACTCCGCCGTCCACGGGCGGAGCTTCTCCGGATTACGAACCGCCCAGATGTGCCTGACGCGGTCGCCCACGATGTCGAACGCCATCACCGAGATGACGGCACCGTCCCGCTCGGCCACCAGCCCAGGCTGGCCGTTGACCGTACGTTCCAGGATCGTCATGTCGGGCGCCAGTTCCACGATCTCGACGGCGTAGCGCGCGACGTCCACGGCGCCCTCGATCGGGCGACGCAGGCTGGCGACCAGGCCGCCACCATCGGCGGTCGCCGTGACGTCGGGATCGAGGATCCCGACGAGGGCGGCGATGTCCCTGGCCTCCCAGGCTTGCTTGAAGTCCCGGACGACACCGGCCCGCCGAGCGGACGGGGTCGCGGCGGAATGCGGGCCGCGAATCCGGTGGCGGGCCGACGAGGCGAGCTTGCGGCAGGCCGCCGGCGTACGGCCGACGATCTCGGCGACCTCGGTGAAGGGGTAGCGGAAGACGTCGTGCAGGACGAACGCGACGCGCTCCGCCGGAGTCATCGACTCCAGCACCACGAGGAAGGCCATGCTCACCGACTCGTCCAGGGTGATCCGATCCGCCGGATCCCCACCCGGCCACCCTCCACTCCACTCGGCGTGATCGGGCAGCGGTTCCGGGATCCAGTCGCCCACATAGCGCTCCCGCCGCACCCGGGCCGAGCCGAGCAGGTCGAGGCAGATCCGGCTAACGACCGTCGTCAGCCAGGCACCGGGTGCCTCGATGGCCGCACGCTGCTGCCGGGACATCGCGTACCAGCGGGTGTAGGACTCCTGCACGACATCCTCGGCGTCGGCCAGGGAGCCGAGCATCCGGTACGCCAGGTTGATCAACTGACGTCGTTCGCTCATGACCTCGGCCAGATCCGGGTCGCGTCGGCCGTCCCCCGGTTCGGATGGGGTGCTCATGATCGGCGGCTCCCTTTGTCGCGTTCCTCCCGCCGGTCCGACGAAACACCGGGGTCAACTGTGATGTCGGCAGGTCACCTCACAGTTCCCGGGGTCGCGTCGTCGAACTACTGACCCGGCTGAGAACGACAGAGGAGAGTTCACCATGTCCACGCCCGTGATCCCCGGCCAGGACGACATCCGGTCGCGCCTGCCCGACCCCATCGAGGTCCTTCCCGAGTTGGGACCGGTCGCCCAGGGGATGACCAAGGCCACGCTGAACGGCTCGATCCCGCGCACCACGATCGGTCTGGTGCAGCTGCGGGCCGGGCAACTCGTCGGCAGCACCTACCACACCGTTCGGCAGACCGAGAACCTGCGCAAGGCGGGAGAGACCGAGGAGCGGATCACCGCCGTCGCGTCCTGGCGGGACGCCCCGTACTTTACCGGCGCGGAGCGCATCGCGTTGGAACTCCTGGAGGCCGTCCTCACCCCGAATCCGTCCGGGGAACGGGTCCCCGACGAGTTGTTCGACAGGGCGTCGGCCCACTACGACGACCGGGCCCTGTGGACGCTCACCGTGACGATCGGCCAGATCTGTTTCTTCATCCCCGTCGCGCTCATCGCCAAGCCGATCCCCGGCATGCCCCTCGGCAAGAACTACCGCAGGTAGCTGTCCCGTCGACCGGGGTGGGACGGTCACGCGCTCACCCCGGTTTCCTCAACCCCGACCACACCCGCCGCCGGTTGCGTGGGCTAGAGCAGCGCAAAGGCCGCAGTCGGGTCGCCTAACGAACCTGCCCTCGGGTGACTGTGGGTGTCTCCGTCCACCAGGCCCGGTACACACCGGAACCCGCGAACGTTTATGGACACCGCGCTAGCGGTCCGGCTCCGCCCGCAGCGCCGCCGCGATGTCGGCCGCGCCCCGCAACGCGTCCGTGGCCCGTTCGACTTCGTCCCCGATCAATGTGACGCGGTCGATGCGAGCCAGCAGGTCCGCCGCGGTGGCCGGTTCCCGCAGGGCCATTGCCATCTCGGCGCGATAGGCCAGCAACTCCACCAGCACCACCGGGTCGTCACCGGCCTCGGGACGGGCCAGCGCGGTGTCGAGGATCCGGGCGGCCTGCCGGTGATCGCCCTTGGAGTCGCCCAGCACCACCGCGTTCGCCAGGGCCGCGGCCAGTCTGCCGGTCGGCGCGGCCGGTGACGCCGGAGCGGTGGCCGATGACTGAACGATCCGGATCCAGTTGCCGCCCGGGTCGATGACGCTGAAGCCGGTCAACCCGTCATAGTTCTTTCGCGGTCGGGGCCGGGTCATGCGTGGCGTACCGGAGATCAGCACCTTGCCGTACGCGGCCCGCATGCCCGCCGCGAACGCCCGGTACAGCTCCCCCGGGTCCGACGTCAGCACCAGGCAGGACCCGTAGGACTGGCGCGGATCGAACTCAGGCATCCCGAAGAAGTGCAGGTCCAGGTCCGCCCGCCGCAACGCCGCGTACGGATTGGGTTTCCGCTGCCGATACGTGATCTGGAAGCCGAGAACCTCGTAGAAGGCGACGATGTCGTCGATGGACGCGCAGGGCAGCAGGGGAATGGTCCGCTCGTTGGCCATGGCTCCTTCGTAGTCATGCGCCACGCACGGTCGCACATGGAAATAGCCGATCGTCGTCGCGGGTTACCCGATCGGCCACACGGCGGCAGTAGCCGATAACCGACAGTTCGGGCGCCCGATCGGCTGTCCGACAGCCAGGACCGGCTCGGCCACCTACCGTCCGACGGGTGGCTGAGTTCGGTGCCGTGGTCCGGCACCATCGGATCGCCGCCGGGCTGAGTCAGCGGGCCGTGGCGGTCCGCGCCGGGCTCAGCGAGCGGGCCGTACGGGACATCGAGCGCGGCGGCACGACGCGGCCGCGGCCACACTCGATCCGCTTGCTGGCCGGTGCCCTCGGGCTGGACGGCGACGCGCTCGGCGCCTTCCTCGTCGCCGCCCACGCCGATGGACGGCCGGATCGGCCGGCGGTACTGGCGGCGGCGCCGACCGGGTTCGTCGGTCGCCGCGACGAGTTGCGGGCCCTGCTCGACCTCGCCGCCGGCGGACGGCACCGGATGATCACCGTGCTGGGCCCCGCCGGCGTGGGCAAGTCCCGCCTGGTCGCGGAGTTGGTCCCGGGACTGCGGCGCGGCGGGTACGACGTTCGCACGTTGGATCTGTCCGCGGTGACCGACCACCGCCTGGTGGCCGAGCGAATCGCCGAGGTGGTCGACGGCGGCACAACCCGGGGGTCGGCCATCGAGCAGATCCGCATCCAGGTGGGCAGTCGCCGCCTGATCCTGGTGCTCGACGCCATGGAGCGGTTGGTCGCGGCGGTGCCGGCGTTGGCCACGTTACTGCGGCACTGCGCCGGACTGACCATCCTCGTGACCAGTCAGCGTCGGCTCAACGCCCAGGGCGAGCGGCTGTTCCCGCTGGGACCGCTGCCGCCGGACGACGCGGCTGCGCTGTTCCGGCAGCGAGCCACGGCGGTCGCGCCCAGCGCCGCCGTCGCCCTGGATCGAGCCGTGGTGCTGCGCATCTGCGCCGCGGTGGACCACCTGCCACTGGCCGTGGAACTCGCCGCCGCCCGGACCCACCTGTTCAGCGGGGACGAGCTGCTCGACCGACTGAAGCGTCCGCTGGACGTTCTCACCGGCGGCGCGGCCGACCTGCCCGCGCACCACCGCTCGCTGCGGGACGCCATCACCACCACCCTGGCGTCGACCGGCACCCGTGCCCAGGACGTGTTCGCCTGGCTGGCAGCCAGCGTGGGTGGCATCCGGGCCGATGATCTGGATCGGCTACTGCGGCGGCTCACCGCCCACGTCGACGAGGCGCTGGACGCGCTCGGTGAGCTGGTGGACGCCGGCCTGGTGCGGGTTCGACGCGACGGATCGGTGACCCGATACGTGATGGCCAACGCCGTCGCGGAGGTGGCCCGGGAGCGGTTGGCCAGCCGCGCCGACCGGCTCCGCGCCGAGGGTGCGGTCGCCGGCATCTACCTTGATCGGCTCCGCGCGGTGACCGCACCCGATGGTGGTCCTCCGGACAGCGGCCCGGCGAGGCCGGTGACAACGGCGTTCCTGGACCGTGCCGCGTGCGCGGCGCTCGACGCGGACGCCGACACCGTGCGGGCCGCCCTCTTCTGGGCCGCTCGGCACATGCCCGCGGCTGTGGACCAGCCCACCGTCGAGGCCGTGTACCGGTACTGCGAAGAGCGGGGCCGCTTCGTCGAGGGCCGGCGCACGCTGGTCGCCCTCGCGGACGCCGAAGTGGCCGGGGCCGCGTGGGCGCTGGCCGCGGCTGGAACGATGAGCCGGTTGCTGCACGACCCCGATGGCGCACGGGACCTGCTCCACCGCGGCCGTCGCGTGCTGCGCGCCGGTGACCACATCGCAGGCGCCGCGCTGGAGATGCTCGAGGGCAGCCTCGCGAGCGAGAGCGACGACCTGCTGGGCGCGGCCAGGCACATGGAGCGGGCCCGCGACCTCGCGGTCATGGGGAACGACTGGCGGACCGCGGGCCGGGCGCTGCACAACCTGGGTGCCGTGGCCGAGCTGACCGGTGACCTCGGCCGTGCCGAGGAGTTCTACCGGCAGGCGCTGGTCGCGCGACGGCGGGCCGGTGCCCGGGACAACGACCTGGGAATCACGCTCATGAACCTGGGTGGCGTCGCGCTGAGCCTGCGCGACTGGGCCATGGCGGCCGCCCATGCCGCCGAGGCGGCCGAACGGTTCGGGCAGGGCGGGCATCCCCGATTCCAGGCGCTGTCGTTGTCCACGGTGGCGATCGCCGAACTGGCCGGCGGCGCCCACACCGAGGACCGATCGGGTGCCGGCGCTGTCACCAGCCCCCGTCGAGGCAGCCGCCCCGATCGCCCGTCAGACGGCCGCCCTTTCACCGACGCGTCGCTGGCCGGCGCCCGGCGCGCCATCGACGCGGCCCTCGGACTACTCGACGCGTTCGGCGACGAAACCCCGCACCGCGGCCTCGTCGAGGCGCGCGCCAGCATCGTCCGGCACGCCTGCGGCGACCTGACGGGCGTGGACGACCAGCTGCGACGTGGGCTCGAGGCGATGACGCACGGCCTTCCGCCGTACGAGATCCCGGCCGTCCTGGATGCCCACGCCGCGCTGGCCCTGCGAGCCGATCCGGTCGCCGCCGCTCGTCTGCTGGGCCTGGCGGACGCCGTACGGCGCGGGCAGCCACACCCGCATCCCGCCCTGCTGTACGAACGGGACGAGGTGGACACGCGCTGCCGGGCGCTGCTGGGGGCCGTCGCGGCCGAGCGGGAGTACGCGCACGGTGCGGCCCGAGTGGCGCACGGCGTACCGCGGGCCGCCGCGGCCCTGCTCGCCGACGCCGTGCGCGCGGCGACCAGGTGAGCCGCTGCGGTTCAGCACCGCCCGGCGCAGACCTCGGTTCGACGTGGCCTGGGCGCCGGTGCGGCTGCCACACGGGATGCCGGATAGGCGTTCCGCACCGCGGCGACCGCCCACCGCATCCGGTCGAGCGCGGCGCCCGGGTGGTCGCCGTACTCCTGGGCGACCAACGCCGCGCATCCGGCCAGCCGATGCCGCAGCAGGCTGTGCGCGACCGCCCGGCGGACCTGGTACGCGGTAGGTCGCTCGGACGGTTGCACCGCGGAGACGAACAACGCCTCTGCCCGCGCGCAGGTCACCCTGGAAAGGGTCATCACGTTCCTCCTGGTGTCGAACCCTCCCGCCCGCCGGCGGGCGCGACCACTGGTAATACGTCTCCGCCCTTCCATGGATGCGCGGGCGACCGAATTTTGGCGTCCACAGATCAGTGCCCCGTCGAGCAGAACCGTATGGGCGTGCAGGACGTACCGGCGTGTCGCTGTGGCACACTCGCCGGGGGTCGGGGTCAGCCGGACCGGCGGCGACCGACTAAATACCCGGCGACCAGCGCGACCCCGATGCCGACCACGGTGGGCGAGGCAGCCCTCGTTCTCAGGCGCGCGAGTCCCTGTCTCGGGCCGGCGACGGTGGCCGCCGCGCCCCCGAACGTTCCGATCACCACGTCAGCGAGCCGCCCCTTGAGCATGGCCACTCCTCCGTCGGTCGAGTTGTGCCGGGCAGCCGGACGGGTTCGGCCGGACGGCGTCGTGCCCACTGCCCGCCCGGCTACCCGGCCGCAAACCCGGCAAACGGCGGCGACCAGCGGCTGTCGACGGCACCGCGGTCCCCGGAGACAGCCGTCGCCCGCGCTGTCCGCGCCGAGGGCGCGTCTCCGTGTCCGGCGCGCCAGGTGGAAGCGCTACCATCCACGAATCGCGCTAGACGAACTCGGCGGGATAGACCTCGGTCCGGGCGATCGCCGCGTCCCGCTCGCCGGCCAGCGCGGTGCGCCGTTCGTCGGCCAGGAACGCGTCGTACCCGGCTCGCGAGGCGAACTCGATCAGCTGGACCTCGGTGGGAGCGCCGTCCGTGCCGCCGGTGCGGGCCCGCCGCACCACCCGACCGCCATGCTCGCCGAGCAGCGCCAGCACCTTGTCCTCGTACGCGATAAGTGCCTCGGCGGCGCCCGGACGCGCCCACAGCAGCACACACAACTGGACCGTCACCCGTGTGATCCTAGTTCCCGGTGAGATCACGCGGCGCGGGCGACGGCGACGCGCTGGCGTTCGCCGCCGGAGAGCCGACCCGGGTACGCGTTCGCGTGCCGGGTGATGCCAAGCGTGTCCACCAGTCGGGTGGCGTGTTCGCCCGCCGCGCGGCCGAGGGTGCCGGCCAGTCGCGCGGGGAGCAGCACGTTGTCCAGCACGGTCAGGTCGTCGAGCAGGTTGAAGAACTGGAAGACCAGGCCGACGTGCGCCCGCCGGAAGCGGGCCGAAGCGGCCTCACCGAGGCTCTCCACCCGGGCACCGGCGACGGTCACCGGGTGGTCCAGGAAGCGTTGACGAACATGGTGCGGCACGCGCCCGGCGCCGCCGCCACGGTCCTCGTCGAATACTCCCCGGAGGTCTTGCGGATAGGGGTCCGCAACACCGAACCGGACGCCCCGGCCACCACCGGCGGAACGGGCGGGCGAGGGCTGATCGGCCTGCGGGAACGACTCGCCGTGTACGGCGGGACGCTGCACGCCGAGGCCCGGCCCGGCTCCGGTTACCGGGTCGAGGCCCTGATCCCCTTGGCGGCGCTGTGACGGTGCGGGTGGTGGTCGCCGACGACCAGGCGCTGGTTCGTACCGGCTTCCGCATGATCCTCACGGCCGGCGGGGTGGACGTGGTGGCCGAGGCCGCGACCGGCGCGGAGGCGGTCGACGCGGTCCGACGCACCCGCCCCGACGTCGTGCTCATGGACGTGCGCATGCCCGAACTCGACCCACGTGGCCCGGATCCTCGCCAAACTCGATCTCCGCGACCGGGTGCAGGCCGTGGTGGTCGTGTACGAGACGGGCCTGGTCAGCCCCGGTCCGACCGAGGAGGGCTGACCGGGAGCCGCGACCCGGCGCCGGCAACGGCCGCGATGGCGGCGTGTGGCCGATAAGGTCCCTCGCTGGGCCGTTGCAGTCGCTCGTCGCCCGATGAAGGCGAGGTCGTCGGCGTGGACCTGCTGCGTGGTGCCGAGCAGCTCGATATAGCGCTCCGCGACGGACGCGTACGCCTGCCGGACCTGCTCCCTGTGCACCGCGCGACTGTATCCGGCCAAACGTCACCGTCGTTCGGCGATGCCCAGGTCCGCGTGCCGCACCGACCGCAGCCGGACCAGTCGCGCCGCGGCGGTCGCCAGCCCGGCCACCGCGGCGACCGCGAGCGTGATCGTCAACGGCGCCGGGAAATAGGTCATCTGCGCCCAGGTCACGGACCGACCATTCATCAGGATCGACGCCCACTGCGGGTACGCGGCCAGCAGCGCCACCGGCACCAGCGTCCCCACCATCCGCAGCATGGTCCGCCACCAAGCCCGGCGGGCACGGCGGCGGGCCCAACGACCGGATCGGAGCACGCCGAGAATCCCCAGCCCGACGGCAGTCAGGGCCACCAGTGCCAGGACCAACTCCATCGTCTGCCGTCCCCCGCCCGGCACGGCCGGCTGATTGCCGTCGGTCAGCGAGACCAGGCCCAGCAGGACGTCGTAGGTGTCGTCGTGCAGCGAGGCGCTGTTGGTCAGGACCGCGAAACCGAAGCCGGTGGCCGGATCCACCGCCTGCACGGCCGTGTAGGTAAACAGGTTGCCCGAGTGCACCAGCAGCGTCCGGCCCTCCACGGGCTCCTCGCCCCAACCCATCGCGTAGCCGGTTTCGGATGCCGGCGTGTGGAGCGCCGCCAAACTGCCAGGCGTCACCACTCGCGGACCATGCCCCGTCTGACTGATCAACCATCGACCCATGTCCGACGCCGTGGTGACGAGCCCACCGGACCCACCACGGAAGCCCGGAAGCTCGGCCCGGGACACCCAGGCACCGTAGAGGGAGACAAACCCGTCCGAGGGCCGCACCACCCGGTCTCCGACGGCGCTGGTGCCCATGCCGAGCGGCTCGAACACCCGGTCCTGTACGGCGTCGGCGAAGGGCCGGCCATCGACCACCTCGACCAGCCGGGCGGCGACATCGTAGTTGACGTTGCAGTACTCCCAGCGGACTCCGGGCTCACCGGCCAACCCGCCGGGTCGAAGGGCGGCCAGGTAACCAGTGAGACTGGTGGCACGTTGCGTCGCGCCGATGTCGACCGTCCGGTCCGACAGGCCCGACGTCTGGTTCAACAACTGACGTACGGTGATCCGGCCCGCGCGCGGATCAGCCATGCGGAACTCCGGCAGGTACGTGGCGACCGGCTGGTCCAGGTCCACCCGGCCCTCGTCGACGAGGGTCATGACCGTGGCCGCGGTGAACGACTTGCTCACCGACGCCACCCGCATCGGGGTGTCGGCGGTGACGGACCGCCCGGACGCGTCATGGCCGAGCCCGGTGGCGTGGACGATCCGGTCGTCGTGGGTCACCACCACGGACATCCCCGGCAGGCCGGTCGAGTCGAGAGCCTCTCGCAGGTAGTCGTCGATAGCCGAGACGGTGGGTGTGGCGGCCGGTTCCCCGGCCCGCGCGGGCCCCGGACAAGCGATGACCAGGGATAACGCGACAGCCGCCAGAAGAGTTGTTTTCCGCATGGACCGAACCTATGGATCACCCGCCGGGGAAGCGTCTGGCGATCGTCGCAACCTGTCCCTGTCGAAAGTCGGGCCGCCGTGCTCTCCGACGGTTGGGAGGATGCCACCGGAACGATCCACTGCGGTAGATTTGCGACAGCGAAGGAGGTGGCCGCCGCCGTGATCCCGCTGCTGGTGCTGTTCGGCCTGTTACTCGGACGCTGGTGGCGGTCGACGCTCATCACCGCCGCTGTGGCATGGCCGGTCCTGCTGGTCGCGGGCGGCGTGGCGAGTGTCGAGCCGGGGTTGCTCGGCGCCGCCGGCCTCGCCGCGGTCAACACCGGCGTCGGCGTGTTGATTCACCAGGGCATCCTGCGACTGACGCGGACGTTCCGGCATTCATGACGGCCTACCGCGACTGATGGGTTCCGGCCGGGTGATCCGGAGCGAGGGAGACGGCAGCGTCCGGGCGAATCGCGGTCACAGGTCCTTGGCCATGTTGCGACCGGTCTCGGTGAAACCCAACTGCTCGTAGAGGGCCCGGGCGCCGGTGTTGTGGGCGAAGACGTGCAGGCCGATCCTCAGCAGCGCGTTGTCGCGGCACCAGCGTTCGGCCGCCAGCATGATCGCGCGGCCGTAGCCCTGGCGGCGAAGGTCGGGTTCGACGGCGACGTTGTAGACGAACGCCGTGCCGTGAGTGACCTTGACCCAGAGGAAACCGACCCGGCGGTCGCCGTCGTAGGCATTCCAGAAATGATGATCAGGCGTGGCGGACTCGTCGGGAAGCAACTGCGCGTAGGTATCGGCGGCAATGCGAGCCGCGTCCTGTGCCGACCGGCCCGACGCGGCGACACTCCGCGCGTAGTGCGCCTCGGCCTTGGCCCGCCACGGCTGGTACTCATCCGCGGTCATCGGTTCCAGCCGTACGTCAGTCATGGCCGACAAACCTATCGAGTCCGGAAGCCACGCCTGGGGGCGGGCGGCGGGTAGGTCAGGCGGCGGTGGCGGGCTTCCTGGTGGGCTCCGCCGAGGTGGGGTCGGCCGACGTGATGTCGCGGGTCGGGCGGCGGGTCAGGACCTGAGGGCCGGCTTCGGTGATGGCGACCGTGTGCTCGGAGTGGGCGGTGCGGGAGCCGTCGGCGGAGCGGATCGTCCAGCCGTCGGGATCGACCCGGATCTTGTCGGTGGAGCGGCAGAACCAGGGTTCGATGGCGATGGTGAGGCCGGGATCGAGTTTCAGGCCGCGGCGGGGGCGGCCGCTGTTGGCCACGTGCGGCGCCTCGTGCATGGTGCGGCCGATGCCGTGGCCGCCGAATTCGCCGTTGACGCCGTACCCGTAGGAGCCGGCGACCTGGCCGATGGCGGCGGAGACGTCACCCAGCCGGCCGCCGGGCTGAGCGGCGGCGATGGCGGCCTCCAACGCGACCTCGGTGGCTTCGATGAGCCTGAGGTCGGCGGGGTCGGGGGTGCCGACGACGACGGAGAGCGCGGAGTCGGCGGCCCAGCCGTCGATGCTGACCGCCATGTCGATGCTGAGCAGGTCGCCGTCGCGCAGCACGTAGTCGTGCGGCAGGCCGTGCAGCACCGCGTCGTTGACCGACAGGCAGAGCACGTTGCGGAACGGGCCGCGGCCGAACGACGGGGCATAGTCCCAGTAGCAGGACTCGGCCCCGCGTTCGGTGATCCGGCGGCGGGCGTGGTGCTCGATGTCCATCAGGTTGACGCCGACAGCGGCGACACCGCTCAGCTCGGCGAGCAGCTCGCCGACGAACGTGCCGGTCACCGCCATCCGGCCGATCTCCTCGGCGGACTTGAATTCGATCATGACAGCTTCCCCTCCCCGTACTCGGTATTTTTATACCATGACAGGCTGGGACGCGCCGGAGGGATATCCTGCGGGGCATGGTTCGCCAACCACTCACCGCCCAACAGATCGCCGCCGGCCAGCGCCTCGGAGCCGCCCTCCGGACCGCGCGGGCCGGTCGCGGCCTCGTCGAGGTGGCCCTGGCCGCCGGCATCTCCCCCGAGACGCTGCGCAAGATCGAGGCGGGCCGCCTTCCCGCACCGGCGTTCGGCACCGTGGTCTGCCTCAGCCAGGCCCTCGACGTGCCGCTCAGCGACCTGGCCGACGTCTGGCTGGCCGACACACCCGCCCGCCAGGCCTCCTAGAGAATTGGGCACGTCATGACCGATGCCGATGTGCCGTTGTCCGCGACGCCCCGGACCCGGTTGCGCCGCATGAAGGAGAAGGGGCACAGCAACCGGAGCGCCCTGTTCGACGTGCTCCGGGCCAGCTTCGTCTGCCACCTCGGCGTCCTCGTGGAGGGTTGCCCGATGGTGGTGCCGACCGTCTACGGATTCGACGAACAGCACCTTTACCTGCACGGTTCGGTGGCCAGCAGAAGTCTCACCACCGCAGCGGAGGTCTGCGTCACGGTAACCGTCGTCGACGGCATGGTCCTGGCTCGCTCTGTTTTCGAACACGGGATCAACTACCGCAGCGCGATGGTCTACGGCATGCCGCGGTGGGTGACCGACATGGAGGAGAAGCTGCACGGCCTGCGGGTGCTCACCGAACACGTCGCACCGGGCCAGTGGACCTACGCCCGGCAGCCGAACCGCAAGGAACTGGCGGCCACGGCCCTGCTGGCGCTCCCGCTCACCGAGGCGTCGGTCAAGACGCGCAGCGGTCCGCCGGATGACGGCGACAGCCCCGACGCCGCACGTGGCCACTGGGCCGGAGAGCTTCCCCTGGCCGCGCGGTGGCAGCAGCCGCTGGCCGATCCCGCGCTGCCCGCAGGCGTACCCGTGCCGGCGCACGTGGCCGCCCGGGCCGGCACCCGCGTCGACCGGCCCTGATCATCGCGGCCGGGGCCACCGGCGGTGACGGCGTCCCACGGCGGTCACCAGGCCAACTCGGCGAGGGGCAGCCGGGGCTGGGTGGCCGCGTGGGCCGCCGCCACCGCCAGCGCCCGAGGCACACCGGCACAGTCGGTGACGATCTTCTGCGCCGCCTCGCGTTCGGCGGTGAGGCGGTGCGCGCCCAACCGGATCCGGAGTAGCTCCCACGCCTCGTCGGCGGTGAGTTCGTCCACCACGACCGGGTGCGCGGCCTCGCCGGCGATCAGGCTGGTGAGACGGTCCCGGCTGGTCACCACGACCATGCAGCCCGGAGCCCCGGGCAGCAGCGGTCGTACCTGGTCGGCGTCCCGCGCGTCGTCGAGCATGAGGAGCATCCGGCGACCGGCGAGGGCGCTGCGGTACAGTCCGGCCCGCGCGGCGAGACCACTCGGGACGACACCGGGCACGTCGAGAGCCTCGATGAGACAGCCAAGCGCCTCCGAGGGTGTCACCGCCGGCTTCGCCGGGTCGCTACCGCGCAGGTGGACGTGCAGCACTCCGTCGGCGAACCGGACCGCCCTCCGGTGTGCCCAGTGCAGTGCCAGCGCCGTCTTGCCGATTCCGGGCCGTCCGGACAGGACGGACACCACGACGGTGGACATCCGTCGAGGTCCGCGGTCGAGCAACCGATCGAGTTGGGTGAGCTGCGCGGCGCGACCGATGAAGCCGGGAATGTCCAGCGGCAGTTGCATGGGGCGGATCCGGGCCGATGGCGCCGGGTGGGCGGGTAGGCCGAGGACGTCACGTAGTAGCCGGACGGTTGCCGGCCGTGGCTGGGTCACCCGTGCCGACTCCAGGTTGCGGATGCTCCGGACGCTCAGCCCGGTGCGGTCGGCCAGCTCTTCCTGGGTGAGGTTGGCCCGCTGCCGAGCCGTGACGATGTCATCACCCAGTGTATCCGGATAGCGGATCACCGTAGTCGTCTCCGTACAGGTTCCGGCTGATTCGTGCCGGCGAACCACCGGAGCCGAGGCCACTGGGTGGCAGTCAGCAGCGAGATTGCCGGTGATCTGCCGGTGTAATTCCTGTTAGCTCGATCAGATTATGTCCACAGTGGCTCTACTGCCATTGATGGCGATAATCAGCCAAGCCCACTCTTCCGTCGCACCGAGACCGGCGTCAGCCCAGCTCCGGCGCTCAGGTCAACCCGGCCAGGAGGACAGAAATGCGGAAATACGTCAGCGATACCGCCGAACTCACCGAGGAATACGGCATACAGATCGGTCGCTGGAAGCAGTACCGCGATCTCGGCCGACTGCCTTTCGACGCCATGTGGTGTGTGATCCCGCCCGGCGGCAGCAGCACCGAGGACGTGCACCCCGAGGTCGAGTTCGCCGTGGTCACCCGCGGCACGGCCATCTACCAGGCGGGTGGGGAGAAGGTCGAGGTGCTGACCGGCGGCGTGATCCTGCTCGATCCCGAGCAGCGCCATGTCATCCACAATCCCTCACCGGAACAGCCACTCACGATCCTGAGCATCTACTGGATGCCGCGCACGAACAGCGTCGAGGCGCCGGATACCGGCGACGGGGTCGACAATGGCTGACGACCCGAGGCTTACCGTCCCGGGCGCCGGCACGGCGCTCCTGGTGACACCGCCGCCGACACCGAACGGGCCGCTGCACCTCGGCCACCTGTCGGGTCCGTACGTCGCCGGCGACATCGCGGCTCGCGCGCTGCGCGCCGGCGGCCGCCGGGTGCTGACCCAGTGCGGCCTGGACGCCCACCAGAACTATGTGCTCGCGCGGGCGGAGGCGGGCGGGGAAACCGCCGCGGACACCGTCAGCCGCTACGGGGCGTTGATCGGCAAGGCCCTGCACGCGGCACGCATCCGGTACGACATCATGGTCGACCCGCTGGCTGACCCGCGCTACCGCGACGACGTGGCCGGTCTGCTGACCGAACTGGTCGAGGTGAAGGCCGTCGAGGTGGCCCCGGTGACGCTGGGGGCGTGCGCCGCCTGTCATCGGGTCCTGCACCACGTCCGGGTCGTCGGGCGCTGCCCGGCCTGCGGAGCCGGTGCCGCCGGTGGCACCTGCGAGGGGTGTGGCGGTTTCTGCACCGCCACGAACCTGGTTGGCGCGCTGTCGACCTGCTGCTCTGTGGCCCCCGAGCCGGTCACGCATTCGGTTCCGGTGCTTCGGTTGGCGGAGCACCGGGATCGGCTGGCCGGGTTCTGGTCCCGGACGGTGCTGCCGCCACGGCTGCGCCAGCTCGTCGGGTCGTGCCTCGCTGGTGGGCTGCCTGAGGTGCCACTCGCCTACCCGTCCGACTGGGGCATCGAATGGGACGACGACCTGCGGATCGACGTGTGGGCCGAGATGGCCCTGGCCAACCTGCTCCTGCCCGCCCGCCACCTGCGTTCGGACGCGGCCGCCCTGGACGGGTACCTCGACGCGTGGCGGGACGTCGACGAGCAGTGGATCTTCCTCGGTGTCGACAACGCCTTCTACTACGCGATTCTCATTCCGGCACTGCACCTGGCCGCCGGGCTGCCCGACCGGCCGACCGGGCTGGTGGTCAACGAGTTCTACCGACTCACCGGTGCGAAGTTCTCCACCAGTCGGGACCACGCCATCTGGGCACACGAGTTCCTGTCCACCGAGGATCCGGCCGTGGTCCGGGCGTTCGTCAGCTGGGACCGACCGGACAGGTACGAGTCCGACTTCCGGCCGGAGGCGTACGAGGCGTTCAAGGCGCGGTACGCCACCGTCCTCGACGGGACCGCTCCCGGTTTCGACGGTGTGTTGGCGGACATCGAGCTGACGCGGGGCGAGCAGGCGTTGCGGCTGGAGCAGTTCGACCCCGCCACGGCGGTTCGCGCCGCGCTCGCCGCGTTCCGCAGCCGGCCCGAACGAGCGGCCGGGCTGCTGGGTCTCATCGGTGGCAGCATCCCGGCGGGCTCCGGTGGCTGAGCCGCGGGTGCTCATCGTCGGCGCGGGCGTGAGCGGGGTTCTCCTGGCTCGACGGCTGCGGGACGTCGGCGCCGACGCGGTGCTGATCGGCACGGAGGGCGGCGGGCCGGCGGGCCGGTACGTCGACGCCACCGCCGCCTCCGGTGGGTTGGTACGGGCTTTCGAACCCGAACCGGCCGCCCGGGCGCTGGCCGCCGCCAGCCTTGACGAGTTGCTGGCCGACCCGTCCCTCGCGGCGGACGTGGGTTGGCGACGGACCGGTTCGCTCTATGTGCTCGATCCGGACGACGCCGGGGCCGCTACCGCGACGACCGGTGGGGGCGGGGCCGGAACCGCGACGACCGGCGGGGCCGACGCCAACGGGCTCGCGGCCGCCGGCGTGGAGATGGTGGCCGGGCCGGAGATCGCGCGTCGGTTCGGCTTCGACCACCTTCCGGAACGTGCGGTGGCCGTCTGGGAACGGCGGGCCGGATACCTCGTCCCGGACCTGCTGCGTCGTGCCGTCCTCCGTGGCCTGGACCGGACCGAGGCCACACCGGTGGCCCGGCTCGACGACGGCGCGGTCGTCCTGCGCGACGGCCGCCGGCTCACCGGTGACCTCGTCGTCGTGGCCGCCGGGGCGTGGACGCCCGGTCTGCTGCGCGCCGCCGGGTTACCGACCACGCTACGCACCAAACACGTCCAGTACGCCCACTACGCCACCGACCGGCCCGACCTGCCGTGCTTCGTGGACGCCACAAGTGGCCTCTATGGTCGGCCGGCCGGTCCCGGACGCCTGCTGCTCGGGCTGCCCAGCGATCGCTGGGACGTCGACCCGCCGGGCCCCGAGCCCGACGCCGAACTGGCGGCACGCGTCCTGGTGACCACCGGTCAGCGGTTCCCGGGCCGGAACCTTCGACCGGTTGGCCCGCCGGTCAGCGCCGCCGACTGCTACAGCGAACCCGCCGGCCTGGCGTTGCGAGGCGTCGCCGGCACCGTGCTCACCTTCACCGGGGGCAGCGGCGGCGCCGCCAAGACCGTGCTGGCCGCCAGCCGGCTCGCCGCCACCGCCCTGCTGGGCATCCGATCCGCCGTCCGTGTCCAACCCGATAGACAGAGGCAGAACGATGACACAGACCTATCACACAGTGGGAATTGGCGCGGGGCC
Organism: Plantactinospora sp. GCM10030261; assembly: GCF_042666615.1. Classification (NCBI taxonomy): domain Bacteria; kingdom Bacillati; phylum Actinomycetota; class Actinomycetes; order Micromonosporales; family Micromonosporaceae; genus Plantactinospora; species Plantactinospora sp. GCM10030261. The sequence goes on along the minus strand of NZ_JBHTDD010000007.1, from coordinate 210,034 downwards.
CGCCAACCTGAGCCTCGCGGCGATGTACGGCGTGCTCGCGCCGCAGGAGATCGCCCTGTTCGAGTCCCGCGACCGGCCGGGGTGGCACGACGGGATGCTGCACAGCGGTGTGCGCATGCAGACCGGCTGGGTCAAGGACCTGGTCTCGCTCTACGACCCCACCCACCCCCTGTCGTTCCTCAACTACCTGGTGACCACCGGTAAGGTCTACGCCCTGCTGGGTGCCGGGTTCGACACCATCCCCCGCGTCGAGTACCAGCAGTATCTGGTGTGGGCGGCGGGCCAACTGCCGCTGATCTCCTACGGCACCCGGATCGACCAGGTGGACTTCGACGGCGCGCTCGTCAGCCTGAGCGGCGGGGAGGCCGTCGCCCGCTCCCAGCACCTGGTGCTCGGCACCGGCACCGTGCCGTTCGTACCCGACTTCCTGAGCGCCCTCGATCCCCGGCACGTCTTCGTCGCCGACGAGTTGGACAAACGTCTGGCGACCGTGCCGGACGAGCCGGACTCGCCGTGGATCGTGATCGGCAGCGGCCAGACCAGCGCGGAGTGCGTCGCGGCGTTGCTGGGCCGGGGCTGCCGCGACATCAGGTGGATCGGTCGGCGGTCCTGGTTCGCGCCGCTGGAGGACTCCCCCTCGGCCAACGACCTGTACCGGCCCGCCTACCAGGAGGCGTTCCTCGCCCTGTCGCGGGACGTGCGCGAACGCCTCGTCTCCGGTCAGATCCTGACCAGCGACGGCATTTCGCCCGGTACGTTGCGGGGCATCTACCAGCACAACTACGAGGAGCGGCTGCGTACCGGACGGTTCCCGGTGATCATCGTGCCGAGTCGCACCGTGACCGGGGCCCGACAGCTGGACGGGGAGATCGAGCTGGATTGCCTCACGGCCGGCAGTGGCGAGGAACGGCACCGGGCGGTGAACCTGGTCGTCGCGGCCGGGCGGCGGCTGGCCCCGCTGCCCTTCGATCCGGAACTGTCCGCGCTTGTCGACGTCGACGAGCGCGGTGAACCAATAATCGAGTCGGACTACTCGATCCGGTGGAAACACGCCGACGACCACAAAATCTTCGTGCTGAACCGGGGGCGATACGTCCAGGGGCTGGTCGACTCCAACCTCAGCATCCTGCCGATCCGCAGCGCGATGGTGCTGAACTCCATCGCCGGTCGCGCCGTCTGCCGGTTCCACGACGACTATCTGAGCACCCGGTGGGCGTGATGGCGGCGTTCGACTACGACGACAAGGTCTTCGTTTCCGTCGACCACGTCGGGACCGACGACGCCGGCGTGGCGCCACTGACGGGGCACTACCACCAGCGCGGCGACCTGGTCTGGGGGGAGATCACCGGCGGGACCGTACGACGCGGCTCGCTGGCGGGGACCTGCGACGCCGAGGGCGTGGTGCGCTTCGCGTACCTGGAGGTGCTCACCGACGGCACCATCGTCGTCGGGGAGTGTGTCTCGCGTCCCGAGCGGCTGCCGGACGGCCGGATCAGGCTCCGCGAGAACTGGCGCCGGCACGGACCGCGCCGCGACAGCGGCGTGTCCGTCATCGAGGAGGCCGCGCCGACCCTCGTCGGACCGCGGAAGGGCGGGCGGCATGTCTGACCTCCAGATCGTCAGTTTCATCGCGGCCAGCTTGCTGATCATTATCGTGCCGGGAGTGGACTTCGCCCTGGTCACCAGGCAGACCGTCCGGTACGGGCGGCAGGCGGGCTTCGTCGTGCTGGCCGGCCTGTTCGCGGCCGCTCTGGTGCACGCGTCGCTCGCCACAGCCGGCCTGTCGGCGCTGCTGGTCTCCTCCCCCGGGCTCTACACCGCGTTGCGTGTCGCCGGCGCCCTGTACCTGCTCTATCTGGGCGGCACGATCCTGTGGGCGACCCGGCCCCGGCGGGCGGCGCCGGCCACGCAACCCGTAACAGTGGCGGCGGGTGGGGCCGGCACCGGCTTGGACGCGACCGAGCCGGCCCGCAACGCCCCGGTGGCCGAGGATCCGCACGTGGCCCGCCGCTCGTTCGTCATGGGCGTCACCAGCCAGCTGCTGAACGTCAAGGTGGTCGTCTTCTACGTCTCGTTCGTCCCGCAGTTCGTCAAGCCCGGCGACGGCGCGGCGGCCCGCACGGCGGTGCTGGCCGCCACGTTCATCGGCCTCGCGGTGCTCTGGTGGGCCTGCTACATCCTGCTCATCGACCGGCTGCACCCCTGGTTGACCCGCCCACCGGTGCTCAGGGCGATCGAGCGGCTGACCGGGCTGATCCTGATCGTCCTCGCGATCCGGATCGCGCTGAGTCACTGAGCCGCTCCCGGGACCGCCGGGTGGGCGGCCGCCGGCACCGCCCCTACGCGGGCACCGCCCTCCCCACGGTGACGCGGTACGACGACCTCGCCGCCGGCTCAGGCGACGCCCGACGCGCCTCGTCCGATCCGCTGGCGCAGCCGCTTGTCGGCGGCGACCACCAGGGTGGTGAGCAGACCGGCGACGACGATGTACAGCCAGGCCGACCCGCGGACGGGCGCCGTGGCGAACACCCGGTTCATGACGGGCAGGTAGGTGATGGCGGCTTGACCGAGGGCCTGCAGGGTGATGCCGAGCAGGATCCAGCGATTGGAGAGCAGGCCGATCCGCCAGGCGGACTTGGTAAGTGATCGGCAGCCGAACAGGTAGAAGACCTCGACGACGACGAACAGGTTGAGCGCCGCGGTTCGGGCCTCGGCGGTACTGGCGCCGTGATCCAGTTCCCACTGGAAGATCCACCAGGTGGCGGTGACGAGGATGCCGCCGACCAGCAGGATCCGCAGGATCAACATGTTGGTGAGCAGAGGTTGGCCGGGATCCCGTGGTGGCCGGTCCATGATCCCACTCTCCTTGGGCTCGAACGCCAGCATGAGTCCGAGGAGCACGGCCGTCGTCATGTTGATCCACAGGATCTGGGTGGGCAACAGTGGCAGTGCGGTCCCCAGAGCGATGGCGACGAGGATCACCAGACCCTCGCCGAGGTTCGTCGGGAGTGTCCACACGATGAACTTGGTCAGGTTGTCGAAGACGCCCCGGCCCTCTTCGACGGCCGCCTCGATGGTGGCGAAGTCGTCGTCGGTGAGGACCATATCGGCGGCTTCCTTGGCCACCTCCGTCCCGGTGCGGGCCATGGCGACGCCGATGTCCGCCTGGCGCAGCGCCGGCGCGTCGTTGACCCCGTCGCCGGTGACCGCCACCACGTGCCCGCGGTGTTGCAGACTCTCGATGAGGCGGAGCTTCTGTTCCGGGGATACCCGGGCGAACACGTCGGTCTGGTCAACCGTGTCGGCGAGTTCGGCTCCGGGCAGTTCGGCCAGTTCCGAGCCGGAGAGGATACGTCCGGACCCGTCTCCGGCGATGCCCAGGCGGCGGGCGATGGCCCGCGCCGTCGTCGCGTGGTCACCGGTGATCATCTTGACCGCGATGCCCGCCGTGTGGCACGCGCGCACCGCTGGCGCGGCTGCCGGCCGGGGCGGATCGAGCATCGCCTGGAGTCCGGTGAAGACGAGCGTGCCGGGCAGCGCCTGCTCGTCGAACTCCGCCGGCTCGGTCACCGGACGCATGGCGGTGGCCAGGACCCGTAACCCCTGTGCTGCCAACTCCTCGGCCGCAACCAATACCGCCGAGGTGTCGAGGGCTTGCCCCGACCCGTCGGCTCCCACCTGCTGATGGCACATCGACACCACCCGCTCGACGCCGCCCTTCACGAGCACCACCAGCTCGTTGGCGTCCCGCTGATCGTGGAGGGTGGCCATGTACTGCCGTTCGGAGCTGAAGGGGATCGTCGCGCGGCGGGGGTGGGTTTCCCCGACCGACTCGGGGTCCAAGCCGCCCTTCGACGCCGCCACCAGCATCGCGCCCTCGGTCGGATCACCGGCGACCTGCCATGTCCCGTCCGCCTGGTGGATGCGGGCGTCGTTGCAGGCGGCACCGGCGAGCAGGGACCAGCGCAGCGCTGGGCTGGCGGCTATGGCGACCTCTTCTCCCGCGTTGTCCCGCACCTCGCCGTCCGGTGCGTAGCCCGAACCCGTGACCTCGAACCTCCCCGTCGTGGTCCAGACGATCTTCACCGTCATCTGGTTCTCGGTGAGCGTGCCGGTCTTGTCCGAGCAGATCACCGTGGTGCTGCCCAGCGTCTCGATGGCGGGTAGCCGCCGGACGACCGCGCGGCGGCGCGCCATCCGGGTCACCCCGATGGCCAGCGTGATGGTGACCGCCGCCGGCAACCCCTCCGGGATCGCCCCCACGGCGAGGGCGACCGCAGCGGTGAAGGTGTCCGTGGCGTCCTGCCCGCGCACCAGCCCGATGCCGAACGTCACTGCGGCCAGTAACAGGATCACCACGGTGAGCGCCTTGCTGAACCGGGCGAGTTTCCGGGTCAGCGGAGTGGCGAGGACCTCGGCCGAACCCACAAGGCGGTGGATCTGCCCCAGTTCCGTCTGGGCACCGGTGGCCACGGCGATACCGGCTCCGCCGCCGGTCGTGACGAAGGTGCCGGAATAGACCATGTTGCGCCGGTCCGCTACGGCGGTGACCTCGGGAAGCTCGGCCTCGTCCTTGTTCACCGGCGCGGACTCGCCGGTCAGGGCGGACTCGTCCACCCGCAGCTCTGTCACGCGGATGAGGCGTAGGTCGGCCGGTACCTTGTCACCGGCCTCCAGCGCGACCAGGTCACCCGGCACCAGGTCCGCCGAGGGTACGGTGCGCCGCTTGTCGTCCCGGACGACCCGGGCCTCGGTGCGCACCATCCGCCGCAGGCTGTCCAGGGCCGCTTCGGCCCTCGACTCCTGCACGAAGCCGATCCCGGCGTTGGTCAGCACGACCGCGAGAATCACCGCCGCGTCGGGATACTCGCGGAGGACCGCCGTGACGACGGTCGCGGCGATCAGCACGTAGATCAGCGGATTGTGGAACTGCCGTAGAACGCGCCGCACCGTGCCGCCACCGGTGGAGGTGGGAAGCGTGTTGTCGCCGTACCGGCGTAACCGGTCGGCCGCCTCGGCGGCGGGCAACCCGGCGTCGGAGTCCGTGCCGAGCAGCGTCACGACCTCGTGGATGGACATGCCGTGATGAGCATCCCGGGTCGACTCGGCCGCCTCGGTGGCCATCCGCACCCCTTCCGATCAACACCATTACTCAACCAACGCCACTTATGGGGTAATTCGCCCGTATCAGCGTACGGGACGAAGGATTGACCCGGCCCCGTCCGCCGGCCCATTGGCCGCTCCACCCCCGCGCAGACCGATTCCGTGATCGAGGCCCTGGGTGGCCCGGGGGAGTCAGCGGGTCAACGCGTACCCGTGGCCACCTGCGCGAGCCGGGTGAGGGCGGCCTTGAGTCGCTCGGCCGTGATGCCCTGGGCCTGCTGGTGGCGGAAGACCTCCGGCGCCAGGGGTGCGAGCAGGGTGTCCGCGAGGGCCTCGGGGTCGGGCGTGCCGGCCTGCCGCAGCAGCGCGAGGACATGGGCGCGCCAGAAGCCGTAGGCGCCGACGGCGAACCGCCTCGATCCACCCTCGGCGCCCAGGACGAGATGGCTGTGCTGGCCCAGCAGGTCGACCATCGCGGCGAGGAAGGCGGCGAGCCGCTCGTGCGGTGGCGCTCCAGGGCCCAGCGGCAGATCGCCGCGCAGCAGCTCACCCTGCAGGCGTCGTTCGTGTTCGTCGAGCAGCGCCGCCGCGACGGACGCCACATCCGGGTAACGGCGGTAGAGGGTGCCCCGGCCGACTCCGGCGGCGCGGGCGATGTCCTCCATTGTGACCGCCCCGGGGCTGCCCGCCGCGAACAGCTGGGCGGCGGCGCTGAGCACCTTCGCCCGGTTGCGGGCCGCGTCCGCCCGTTCCTTCGTCGCCACGGATCCAGCCTACGGCAGCGGGACAGTAACCGGACGTGCCGTCCGTTTGATACGGTGGAGCTATCCGGACACCATGTCCGCTTATCTCTCACCGGTCAGGAGACGCACCATGCCCCTCACCACTCGGACGTTGCTGCATATCGACGCCAGCGCCCGGCGACACTCCTTCAGCCGGGAGGTCGGGGACGCCGTCGCCGACGCCTGGCGCTCGTCCCACCCGGACGGCAGGTACGTCCACCGGGATCTGGCACTCACCCCGGTCCCGCAGATCGACGAGGCCTGGACCGAGCTGTGCGACCACATCCTGGCCCACCAGATAACCGACATCGCGCGCTACCCGGAGGCGGTGCGGACACCGGCCCAGGCCAGGGCCTGGGCAGTCGTCGAACCGCTGCTCGACGAGATGGTGGCCGCCGACACGATCCTGATCGCCACTCCGATGTACAACTACTCCATCCCCGCCTCGCTCAAGGCGTGGATCGATCAGGTGACGTTCCCCAAGATGGCGCTGACCGGACGGCGGTTCGTGGTGGCGTACGCGCGCGGCGGGGCCTATGGGCCCGGCACCCCGCGTCACCCGGTCGACCACCAGGAGCGCTACCTACGCGACTTCTTCGTCGGGCATTTCGCCATCCCGGACGAGGCGATGACGTTCCTCGGCACCGAGCTCGTCAACGCCCGTCTCGATCCGGGCCTCGCGCGGCTTCGCGACGCCCACGACGCATCCCACACCACCGCGCTGGCAGCGGCCCGGAAGATCGGCGGAGAGCTGTGAGCTGGGCATTGCTCATCGCCGCCGGCCTGGTCGAGGTCGCCTGGTCGCAGAGCATCAAGCCGACGGTCGGCTTCACCCGCCCACTGCCGACACTTGTCTGTTTCGCCCTCGCCGCCACCGCTGTCTACCTGCTGTCCCTGGCGATGCAGGGGATCCCGGTCGGCACCGCGTACGCGGTCTTCACCGGCATCGGCGCCATCGGCGCCATCACCCTCGGCATCGTCGTCCACCAGGATCCCGTGACGCCGGGACGGGTCGCCGCGCTCACCCTGATCATCGCGGGCGTGGCCCTCTCCCACGCGACCACCCCGGAGAGCTGATCCGCGGGGCGGGACACGTCGCGGGCCGCGTCACACCGGCCCGGTGGCCGTTGCGGGTCCGCCGACGCCGCCGAGACACTTCCTGTCGTACGGGACCAAGCGACAGATCGTGGAGCGCACCTCGATGACCCACCCTCCTGAGCAGGCCACCGCGGCGGCCCCGGCCCACCGGGTCGCGGCGCTGGTGAACCCGCCCGTTTCGCCTTTCGAGCTGGCCTGCGCCGGGGAGGTGTTCGGCCTGAGCCGGCCTGGTCTGCCCGCTCGCTACGAGTTTGTCGTGTGCACGCCAGAGCCGGGACCCGTGCCCACCCTTCTCGGCTACGACCTCGTCGTACCGGAAGGGTTGGCGGCGCTCGGCTCGGCGGACACCATCGTCATCCCCGGCTGGCAGGCTCCCGAGGTACCGCCGCGCGTCCTCGACGCGTTGAAACAGGCGCACGGCCGGGGGGTGCGCATCCTCGCCATCTGCTACGCGGCGTTCGTGCTCGCGGAGGCGGGGTTGCTCGCCGGACGTCGGGCCACCACCCACTGGCTGCGGGCCGCCGAACTCGCGGCCCGGTATCCCGACATCGAGGTCGTACCCGACATCCTCTACGTAGACCACGGGGATGTGGCGACGACGGCAGGGAGCGCCGCCGGAGCGGACCTGTGCCTGCACGTGGTTCGCAAGGACCACGGCGCGGCGCATGCCGCGGAGATCGCCAGATACATGGTGATGCCCCCGAGGCGCGAGGGCGGCCAGGCCCAGTACGCCCGCGTGCCGCCGGTGCCGGCCGTCGAACAGAACCTCTCGACGCTGCTGGAGTGGGCCCTCGGCCGGCTCGACAAGCCGATGTCCGTGGCGGAACTGGCCCGGCGGGCGAAGGTCTCCGAACGGTCCCTCACCCGACACTTCCAGGAGCAGCTCGGCACCAGCCCCGGCCAATGGCTGCTCCACCAGCGGGTCGACGCGGCCCGGCAGCTCCTCGAACTCACCGACCTGCCGGTGGAGACGGTCGCCGCACGGGTGGGCTTCTCCTCAGCGCTCAACCTGCGACGCCGGTTCCAGGCCAGGGTCGGCACCACCCCGGCGGCATACCGGCGGGTCTTCGCCCGTCTTCCGCCACCATGAGGCATCGGACGGTCACCAGGCTCCGAGGGACATGGCGGAAAGGTACCCGACGGTGTCAGATTCGCCTCTGGTTGGTCGATCGGGGGTGAGGATGATCGAGATATGACTGAAGAGATCCAGGGGCTGTCGGCGGTCGTCGTCGACGAGGTGGGAACTCAGGACGTGGCCGCCGGCATCACGCGGCGAGGTCTTCCGGGCGGGGCGGTCGCCGCGCGCGCCTTCGACTTCGCGGCGGGCGCGACCTGGCCCGAGGTGGACAACCACAGCGCCGACGAGTTGATCTATGTGGTCCATGGCGAGCTGCTCGACAACGGAGCTCGGTTTCCGGCCGGATCGTTCCTTCACTACCAGCCGGGTTCATCGCACCGCCCGGCGGCCGACGTGGACACGCGGATTCTCGTCTTCGGCCTGGCCGCCCCGCGGTAACGGTCACCACCCGCGAACACACCGAAAGGGGTCCTCGTCATGGCTGGACTGCTCCTGGTAGGTGCCGGACCAGGCATCGGGACGTCGGTCGCGCGCCAGTTCGGCGTCTCGGGGATGCCGGTCGGCCTGATCGCGCGATCGGCCGAGAGCCTCGATCTGGCGCACCAGGTCCTCGCCGCGTCCTCGGCGCCCTCACCGCGGCCGCACACGTGGCGCCGCGAATGGCGACGTCCGGTGGCGGAACGATCATCTTCACGGCAGGCATGCCCCGACCGCTACCCACGGTGGTCAGCCTCTCGCTCGGCAAGGCGGGCCTGCGGGCGCTGACAACCCTGCTGGCCCAGGAGTACGGTCCGCGCGGGGTCCACGTGGCGACCGTGACGGTGTGCGGAGCGGTGGCACCGGGCGGCGAGTTCGATCCTGACCGGATCGCGGAGCACTACCTGCGTCTGCACGGGCAGCCGCCCGACGCGTGGGAGCAGGAGGTTGTCTTCGCCGGCGAGCCGGCGCGGAGCTGACGCGTGGTGGCCTGCCGGTCCGGTCGGACTTGCAGGCCACCAGCCGGGACACCGGCGTCACGGCACGGTGTAGGGCGCCCCGACGATCCAGCCACCAGGCCGAGGCCGGGGCTCCGGCGCGTCCACCAGGCGCACCGGGTCCCCGACGTGGATGGTGCCGCTGCCGACCGACCAGCAGTCGAGCGCGAAGCGACCGTCGAAGTCGCGGTGCAGCCGACGGAGCACCCGTGGGTCGCGCTGACCGGTGTCCGGGTCCACGGTCGTGACGACGCACCGGGCCCGCAGCTTCAGGACACCGATTGTCACCTCACCGATCCGCAACGCCCTGCCCGGCCAGTCGCGTTCGGCCAGCCCCTGGACGCCCCCGATGACGATATTGGGTCGCAGGCGGCGCACATCGCTACCGAAGACCGCTACGGCACCATCGGTGATCACGGACAGGGGGAGCACGTCGAAACGTTCGGAGCCGGTGTAGCGAACGAGTTCGGCGTCCTCTCCGGCCCGGTGCCGGATGGCTCGCGCGGTGGCGGGGTCCTGCCAGGGCAGGCCCTCGACGAGGATCTGCCCGCTCGGCGTGGTCCTGGCCGAGAGTCCGAGCAGCCCGCTGTGGCTGCGGGCGGTGATCAGGCCGGCGGAGTCGCGAAGGTGCAGGATGCGATCGCCCGTGATGCCGTCTGCGGTGAGCTCCGCGGTGGTCAGCCGCTCGCCGCGGAGCGACTTGACCGGGTACCGCCAGAGCTGGGCCACATACATTGTCACTCCCTTGTCAGCCGCCGAGGCGGGGCGGTGCCGAGGCGGCGAGCCCACTGTCGGCCCGGCGCGCAGGTTCTAATGGTCACGCAGGATCTAGGCCATTAATCTGCCAGTCGTCGCTAATGAAAACAAGAGCATTTACCATTAGCGCATGGCTGACCTGTCCGTGGACTTCGCCAACACGGTCTACCTCCGCCGCGGTCGGACGCAGGACGCCATCGGCGATCCGGAAGGGCTCGCCGACTGGCTGCGGGACAGGCGGCTCGTCACGGGCGGCGACGACGCGAGCCACACCGACGTGCTGCGGTTACGCGACGCGGTACGCCGGCTGTTCGCCGCACTGGCCGAGGGTCGGTCGCCGGACACCAACGACGTGGCCGAACTCAACGTGGCGGCCGCCCAGGCGCCGACCTGGCCCGAGTTGCGCGTCGACGGTGACCAGACGCTCCTCCTACACCACACGCACGCCACGGGACGCAGGGCGCTGCTGGCCGACGTCGCCCGCGACGCCATGCGCGTCATCGAGGCCGCCACCACACATCCGCTGCGGCGCTGCGCGGCCCCGGCTTGCGTCGTGCTGTACCACCCCGAACGCGCCTCCCAGCGCTGGTGCTCGTCAGCCTGCGGCAACCGGGCCCGGGTCGCCCGCCACCACGCGACCCGCCGCGGCGCCCCAGCGCCACCGACCTGACGGTGGTCGGCTGTTCACCGCACCTGAGTCCGCGTCTGTTCCTGGATCTTGGTGAGGCGAGGAGGCCAGCCGGCAGGCCCTAGGAGGGCCGGTTTGGTGCGCCGTCGTCCAACCACAGCCGGATCAGGCCGCGGAAGTGGGCGAGGAACTGGTCGTACTCATGCGGCGGGTAGGTCGCCGCGACCGTCTCGCGCAGGATGCGGTCGAAGGCGTCCGACCCCACCCACTCGTACACCTGCTCCTCCAGGTGCCCGAGGTGGGTGTCGCACCACTCCCAGTAGCGGTCGGTCTCGAAGTACTCGTCCGCCAGGGCGAGGTAGGCGGTGAGCTTCTCCTCGTACGACATGTCGGCGTTGTCGGCGATGGCGAAGTACCGGTTGGTCCGCAGGTCGAGGTTGGGTCGCCGGCCGGTGACGACGCAGTACGTCGACCACCGGACCAGGGCGGTCATCGCCCAGGGGAAGTAGTAGTGCAGTGACGTGACGGCCACGTCGGGGCAGGCGTTGGCGTAGTCGATCGGATAGACCTCGTCGCCGCGGACCAGCATCTCGGCGGAGTTGAACTCCCAGGAGAAGAACGCGTTCACCACCCGGCTGACCGCCTGGGCCTGCCAACCGGCGGAATCCGACAGGAAGTCGTGCGAGACGGCGTACCGGTCGTGCATGGGCTGGTCGGGACGGAAGTCCATGACCATTGTCTCCGGGCCGATGGACAGCGCCCGCGCGAAGTGCTCGTAGTCGATGGTGGCTTGCAGGTGCATGAGCATCTCGCCGGATTCGTCGTAGGCCCGGTGCAGATCCGCCCGGTCGTTGATGCGGGAGACGCCGCGCCAGCCGCCACCGTCGAACGGCTTCATGTACAGCGGGTAACCCAGTTCGGAGGCGATCCGGTCCAGGTCGAAGGGCCGGTTGTAGCGTTCGGCGGTGTAGGCCCAGCGGACGTTGTCGACCGGGTTCTTGTACGGCACCAGGGTCGTCGCCGGCACCTTGAGCCCGAGCCGCACCATCGCGCAGTAGGCGCTGTGCTTCTCCATCGACTGGAAGGTGAACGGGCTGTTCAGCAGGTACGTCCCGTTGACCAGGGCGGCCTTCTTCAGCCACTCCCGAGGGTGGTAGTACCAGTGCGCCAACCGGTCGATCACCAAGGGTGTCCGGACCGGATCGCCGAGCCGGAACGGCTCGATGGTCAGCCGCTCGCTGGACAGGCGATGGATCTCGCCGCCGTAGTGGATCGGCCCCACCATGCGTAAGGTCGCCTCGAAAGCCTGGGGCCAGTCTTCCTCCGCACCGAGGAGCAGCCCGATCAGATGACCAGTCACAGCTATGAATCTAGGAGACAATGCCACCGTTGACATGATCAAGATCGGCCGTGGCGGCAAAAAAGTGGAGGTGTTTCGTGAAGGCGAGCGAGCAGTGGTTCTCCGAGCGCGTGCAGCAGCCGATCAGCATGACGCGGTGGGGTCACTACGGCACGCCGGTGCTGCTCTTCCCCACGGCCGGCGGTGACGCGGAGGAGATCGAACGACACCACCTGGTGGCCAGCTGCCGGCATCTGCTCGATGCCGGGCGGATCAAGCTCTACTCGTGCGACAGCGTCGCCGGTCGCGCCCTCGCCACGAAGACCGGCACTCCGGCACACCGCATGTGGTTGCTCAACCAGTACCAGCAGGCGGTGGCGCAGGAGGTGGTACCGGCCATCCACGCCGACCTCGGCGGTCACCGCGACCCGATCGTCACGGCCGGAGCCTCGATCGGCGCGTTCAACGCGGTTGCCATGCTCTGCCGCCACCCCGAGCTTTTCTCGGCGGCACTCGGGATGAGCGGCACGTACCGGTTGCGGGCGTTGCTCGACGACCAGTTCAGCGACGACCTGTACTTCGCCTCCGCCGTGCATTTCGTGTCCGGACTCGACGGTCCGCAGCTGGACACCCTGCGGTGTCGCAGGGTCATCCTGGCCTCCGGCGAGGGCTCCTGGGAGGACATCGGGGAGTCGTGGGCGCTCGCGGACGCGCTCGGCGCCAAGGGCGTGCCGAACCGGGTGGACTCGTGGGGTCCGGACTTCGAGCACGACTGGCCGACCTGGCGGCGGATGCTGCCGCAGTACCTCGAAGAGCTCTGTTAGACAGGTCGCTGGTGGCCGAGCCGGTGCAGCAGCAGCGCCTCCGCGAGGCAGGCCCGTTCGAAGTCGGCCAGGTGCAGGCTCTCGTTGGGTCCGTGCGCCCGGGTGTCCGGATCCTCGACTCCGGTGATCAGCACCTCGGCCTCCCGATACGTCTCGACGAAGGGCGCCAGGAACGCGATCGAGCCGCCGACGCCGATCTCGACCGGCGGCACACCCCAGGCCCGCGCGAACGCCGAGCGGGCCGCGGCGTAGGCCGGGCCGTCGGTACGGGCGGCGAACGGCGCCACCGGCCGGCCGGGCGTCAGCCGCAACCGGACGCCCCACGGGACGTGGGACTCCAGGTGGCGCACCAGCGCGTCGCGGGCGGCGGTGGCGTCGTCGCCCGGTCCGATCCGCAGCGCCAGTTTGGCCCGGGCGGTCGGCACCAGAACCATGCCGGCGGTGTCGACAGGCGGCGCGTCGATGCCGATCACCGACAGGGCCGGCGCCCGCCACAGCCGCGACGTCAGCGACCCGGAGCCGATCAGCCGTACGCCGTCGAGCAGGCCGGCGTCGGCGCGCACCTGGTCCTCGGTCAGGTCGAGCGGTTCGGCGGACTGCCGGGTCAGGCCCGCCACCGCCACGTCGCCCCGCTCGTCGTGCAGCGAGGCCAGCAGCCGCGCCAACGCGGTAAGCGCGTCCGGCACCGGACCGCCGTACACCCCGTTGTGGACCGCGTGCCGCAGGGTCGCCACCTCGACCACCACGCTCACGCCACCCCGCAACGACGTCGTCAACGCCGGTACGCCCACCCGCCAGTTGGTGGAGTCGGCGAGCACGAGCACATCGGCGGCGAGCCGGTCGCGGTGCTCGGCCAGCAGCGCCGGCAGGGTGGGTGACCCGATCTCCTCCTCGCCCTCGACGAGCACGGCGACGCCGACCCCGAGGTCGTCGCCGAGCGCCCGCAGGGCGGCGCAGTGCACCGCGATGCCGGCCTTGTCGTCGGCGGCTCCCCGGCCGTAGAGCCGGCCGGCACGCTCCAGCGGCTCGAAGGGCTCACCGTGCCAGGCGGCCCGGGCACCCACCGGCTGCACGTCGTGGTGGGCGTAGAGCAGCACCGTCGGGGTGCCCGGCGGCCCCGGCCGGCGGCCGAGCACGGCGGGCAGGCCACCCGGTGCCCGCACCACGTCGACCTCGGCAAGGCCGGCCTCGGCGAGCTGGCGGGCGACCTCGGCCGCCGACGCGTCGAGGGCGGGGCGGGCCGCCGGATCGGCCGACACCGACGGGATGCGGACCAGCCGTTCCAGACCGTCCCGGACGGCGGGCAGCACGGCCCGTACGGCCGCCCGGAGGTGAACCTCGGCGGGGTCGGCCGCGGTCGCCTCGGCGCTGGCCTCGTCGGCGGTGGTCGCGGTGACGCTCGTGTCATCGGTGCCGGCAGGGTCGGGCGTCGTCGCGTCGCGGGCGGCGGCGTCACCGTCGGCGGGCGGCATCACGCGGCGTGCAGGTGCAGGTCGGCGGCGAAGCGTTCGGTCATCTCGATCACCCGTTGCAGCTCGTGGTGGCGGACGATGACGATTCCGTCGCCGATGGTGGTGGCCCGCCAGTCCCGGCGCGCCGCCCCGACGGGAAGCAGGTCGACGAGGACGATGTCCGGCCCGAACTCCGCCCGCAGCGCGTCCAGGCCCCGCACCGAGGTGATCCGCCCGATCCCCTGGGCCCGCTTGCAGATGCTGCCCACGTTGTGCCGGTGGCGCAGCGTCTCCATCTCGCCGTGGACCACGGCCTGCGCCCAGCCGACGTACACGTCGCCGTCGGTGTTGAAGTTCATCAGGTCGACCACCCGGACGCCCGGTGGGCGGGCGGCGATCTCGCCGAACACCACCTCGCCGTCCGGTTTCCGGTACCACTCCAGGTGGGTGAATCCGGTGTCGAAGCCGAGCGCCGCCAGCACCTGCTCGCCCATCCGCCGGCCGTCGGCCAGGTGTGGCGCGTCCAGGTCACGCAGCGAGATCGCCACCGGGCTCACCCACTCGTGCATGCGCATCTGCAACGGTCGGGGCCGGTACCACAGCATGTGCTCGAACAGGATCCGGCCACCGGCGCACACGGTGTCGTGGGTGAACTCCTCGGCCTCGACGAACTCCTCCACGCTCACCTCGGGCACGTGGCGCAGCATCGGCAGCACCTCGGCCAGCGCCGTCGGGGAGTCCGCCCGGTAGGTGTCGGCCGACCCGGCTCCGGCTATGGGTTTGACGATAAGCGGATAGCCGACCTTCTCGGCCGCCTCCCACACCCCGGCCACCGTCGTGGCGCTCGCGTGCCACGGGGTACGGATGCCGGCGGCGTCGAGCGTCCGCTTCATGAGTTCCTTGTCGCGGAACGGCAGCGTCTGCGCGACCGTCATCCCGGGCAGCCCGAACGCCTCCCGCACCCGGGCCGCCAGGAGCATGTACGGCTCCCACAGGCACTCGACCTGGTCGATGCGGACGTGTCGGGACAGGCCCCGCAGGGCCGCGAGCACCGCCTCCTCGTCGGCCAGCGACACGTGCTCGTAGTGCGCCAACGCCTCTCGGGCCGCGGGTGGCAGGGCGTCGCGGGGCTGGTCGCCCACGCCGATCACGGTGGCGCCCACGGTGGCCAGGCCCCGGGTGAACCAGGCCATCTCCAGCGGATAGCCCGGCGAGATCATGACCACGTTCGTCACAGCGTCTCCACCAGTTCGACTCGGATCCCGGTGATGACGCGGTGCAGCGCCTCGCGTACCACCTCGGTGCGGGGGTCCCGCACGATGACGTACCCCTGGCCGGTGTAGTCCGACCCGGCGTCCTGACCGCGTCGCGGCAGCCGGGACTCCACCACCAGGTGGCCGACCTGCCGGTTCACCTCGTCCACCCCGTGCACGGCCCCGACCTGGCCGCGACCCATGCCCCGCAGGTACGCCGTGCCGGTGGCGAAGCGACGCTCGGGCACGTCGAAGGTGCCCAGGACGACGAGGCGGGCCCAGGCGGCGAACAGGTCGAAGTCGTGGGCGTACCCGTGCATCGAGGTCAGCTGCGCGCCCGGCGGTCGGGCCGCCACCTCCGAGACGGCGACGGAACCGTCGGGTCGCCGAAACCACTCCAGGTGGGTGAGGGCGTCGGTCACCCCGAGCGCGCGCAGCGCCGCCGGCCCGACCGCGTGGATGCCGGCGTACCGGGGGCCGCCGACGTCCCGGGGCAGCACCACCGTCCACTGGATCCACGGGTTGCGCAGCACGTCCAGCGGTGGTGGGTGGTAGTCCGCGATCGATGACCACACCGTGCTGCCGCCGACGGTCACGCTGTCGAAGGTGTGCTCCTGGCCCACCAGGAACTCCTCCAACAGCGCCGGTGAGTCGCCGGTCGGCGGCATCGCCGTCAGCCAGCCGTCGAGCGCGGCCTGGTCGTCCAGCCGGTAGGTGGCCTGGGAGCCGGCCCCGGCCGGCGGCTTCGCGACGAGCGGGAAGCCGACGTCGCCGGCGAAGGCCTGGGCCTGCGCCGGGTCGTGGACGAGGGCGTGGCGGGCACAGGGAACCCCGGCCGCCCGCAGCACCTCCTTCATCCGGGCCTTGTCCCGAACGTTGCGCGCCGTCGCGACGTCCATGCCGGCGATGCCCATCGCCTCGCGCACCTGGGCGAGCGGGACCTGAAGCTGTTCGAGGGCGCCGACCAGCCGTTCGACCCGGCCGATCTGGTTGGCGAGTCCGGCGACACCCGCGGCGATCTGCCCCGGGTCCAGCGCGTCGTCGACCCGCCAGTGGCCGGCCAGCAGGCCACGCAGGTCAGGGGTGATCCGTTCCAGCGGATCGCTTGTCACCAGGCCGAGCCGGACTCCGGGCAGCGCCGCCACGCACCGCACGAAACGGGCCGTGGCGTCGAGGAGGTAAGGGGCGACAAAGGCGACGGCGACCATGGCCGGACGGTACCCGGCGCGGCCGGATCTCACATCTCGTCGATGGCTTGCCCCACGGCTCGGGTGGCCCGAGGTGCCGACCGGTCGTAGCATGACCGGTGATGCGAGTGATCTTCGTCGAACCGAGCTTCCCGAACAACCAGCGCCAGTTCGTCCGGGCGCTGGCGCAGGTCGGTGCCGAGGTCATCGGCATCGGGGAGTCGCCCCAGGAGTTCCTCGACGAGGAGCTGAGGAGCTGGCTGGTTCACTACCACCAGGTGCCGAACGTGACCGATGTCGGTGTGCTGACCGACGCCGTGCGCTGGGTGCAGGACAAGATGTGGGTCGACCGCCTCGAAGCCACAATCGAATCGCACACCCTCGCGGCCGCCGAGGTGCGGGAGCGGTGCACGATCCCCGGCACGTCGCGGCGGACGGCGTGGCTGTGCCGCGACAAACCGTCGATGAAGGAGGCGTTGCGGGCCGCCGGCGTACCGACCGCGGCCTCGACGGCGGCGGACACCGCCGAGCAGGTGTGGACGTTCGCCGACGAGGTCGGCTACCCACTCATCCTCAAGCCACGCAGCGGCGCCGGAGCCCTGGACACGACCCGCGTCGACGACCGGGAGCAGCTGACGGCGGCGCTTGCGACGTTCGGCGACAAGGGCGTCACGTCCATCGCCGTCGAGGAGTTCGTGGAGGGTCACGAGGGGTTCTACGACACCCTGTCGATCGACGGACAGCCGGCGCTGGACTTCGTGTCCCACTACTACCCCACCGTGCTGGAGGCGATGCGGACCCGGTGGATCTCGCCGCAGTTCGTCGCCACCAACCGCCTGGACTCCGCCGCCGACTACGACCAGCTCCGCGAGCTCGGGCAGCGGGTGGTCGAGGCGCTCGGCATCGGCACCAGCGCCACCCACATGGAGTGGTTCTTCGGGCCCAAGGGGCTGCGGTTCTCCGAGATCGGCTGCCGGCCGCCCGGCGTCGGCGCCTGGGACCTCTACTCGGCCGGCAACGATCTCGACCTCTACCGCGAATGGGCCAACGCCGTCGGACACGGGCACGTGGCGACCCGCCCGTCGCGCCGCCAGGCCGCCGGGATCATCGCGCTGCGGCCGGACCGGGACGGCCGCATCTCCGGCTATTCGGGCGTCGAGCAGATCCAGGAGAAGTACGGTCAGTGGGTGCTCGACGCGCACCTGCCCGACCCGGGCACGCCGACGCAGCCGGTGGAGGCCGGCTACATGGCCAACGCGTACGTGCGCATGCGGCACCCCGACTACGACGTCCTCCGCTCGATGCTGGACGAGGTCGGGCGGACCGTCCGCGTGCACGCGGGGTGAACCGCACCGTCTGGCTGCTGGGGCCGCAGCGCCGGCCGACCCTGCAGCACGTCGTCCGTGACCTCGACCCGCACGTCCCCATCGCGGCCGTGACAGCGGGTTGGCAGGAGCGCGAGTCCGACGATGCCGAACTGCGGGATCTGCTCGGCGGGCGTGGGGTGAATCTGACCCTGCACGCCCGGTGGCTCGACGTCCACGAGCAGGACCGGGAGTACGCCAACGCCGAGCGGGAACATCACGTCGCCCTCGCCGAGCTGCGCCAGCTCTACCTCACCCAGCTCGACCACGTCCTGCGGGCGGCGTACGCGGTGGCCCGGGACAGGGAGAGCCGGCCCCGGTTCCGGGAGGCCGCGCTGGGTGACGCCCTCGACGCCGTCCGGCTCGTGGACCAGCAACACCTGACGCGGGTCCGGGCCGCCCGCCACGCGTTCTTCGGCGCCTGGCGCCCGCAGGATCATCCGGTGGTGGCGCGGCACCGGGACGAGGTGCGGCACCTGCTGGCCGGCGTCCAGGCGATCGTCATCGCGGGTGGGCACGTCGGTGACCTGGTCGAGGCGCTGCACCTGTTCCACGTCGAGCCGCACCTGCCGCCGGTGGTGGTGGCCTGGTCCGCCGGGGCGATGGCGCTGGCCGACCGGGTGGTGCTGTTCCACGATTTCGTCCCGCACGGGATCGCCCAGACCGAGGTGCTCGGCGACGGTCTCGGGGTGGTGCCCGGCCTCGTGCCGTTGCCGCACCTGCGGCGCCGGCTGCGGGTCGACGACCCGGTCCGGATGTCGGTGCTCGCCCGGCGGTTCGCGCCCGCCCCCTGCCTGGTGCTGGACGACGGGGTGCGGGTCCGGTTGGAGGCCGATGGCTCGCCTCCGCCCGACGCCCGGGTGGTCACCTCGGACGGCCAGGTCACGGCGCTGGAGGCGGCATGACGGTGCCGAGGTTCGCAGCTCCGCCCGCCCGCCTGGCGATCAACCGGCTCAAGGACCGCAAGCCGCTCGACGCCGCGGCGGTGGACCGGTTCCTCGCCCGGCACGAGGTGCCCATCGTCGAGGGCACCCGCTGCACGTTCCTCTACCGCGGCGACGTCGACGAGGTGTTCCTCGCCCAGCGGATCGTCGGCCTTCCCGAGCTGTTACCCCTGCGCCGGTTGTACGGCACCGACCTGTGGTACCTCGTGCTCGAACTTCCGGAGGGTTCGCGGGTCAACTACCAGCTCGAGGTCCGCCGCGGCGGGCACGTCGAGCGGCTCAACGACCCGCTGAACGAGAAGCTGTCCTACAGCCCCGTCGGCACCTCCTCGGTCTGCTTCGGCCACGGCTACTCCTCGCCGGAGTGGACCATGCCCGATCCGGATGCCCGACCGGGCGAGCTGGTCCCGTTGACGGTGCGCAGCCGGGTGCTGCGACGGGACTGCCCGGTGACCGTCTACCTGCCGGCCCGGTTCCGGCGGTCGGTGTCGTACCCGCTGCTGGTCGTCCACGACGGCCCGGACTTCCTGCAGTACGCCGCCGCCAAGACAGTGCTGGACAACCTGATCCACCGGCTCGACGTCGCCGAGACCGTCGTCGCCTTCCTGCACCCGCAGGACCGGCTCACCGAGTACGCCGACTCGACCGCCCACTCGCGCTTTCTCGCCAATGAGCTGCTGCCGCGGCTGGAGACCGAGCTGCCGCTCATCGGCAAGCCGTCCAGCCGGTGCCTGATGGGTTCGAGTTTCGGTGGGGTGGCCGCGCTGTCGGCGGCCGTGAGGTCACCGAGCACGTACGGCTCGCTCATCCTGATGTCGGGGTCGTTCGTGTTCACCGACATCGGTACCGACCACGGTGGCGGTGCGGTCTTCGACCCGGTCGTCAAATTCGTCAACAGGTACCGTGCCCGCCCGACCCACGTCGCCGACCGGCTCTTCGTGAGCTGCGGCGTCTACGAACCACTGATCGTCCCCAATCGGTCCATGGTGCCGACCTTCGAGGCCGCCGGCATGACCGTCCGGTACGTCGAGTCGCGCGACGGGCACAACTGGGAGAACTGGCGGGACCGGCTCCGCGACGCGCTGTCCTGGGTCTACCCCGGCCCGCAGAAGTTCTACTACGAGTGACATCGATCTCCTCATCCCGCTGGTCTTGCCAGCGCACCCGTGACGTTGTCCGTCCCGGGACCGCCGCGCTGGACGATGTCGCGGTAGGTGGCGAACGCGGGCTTGGGCCGGTAGGTGTCGGTGACGATGCCCAGGGTTCCGGTGGGTTCGGTGGCGGCGCTGTCGGCGTCCCGAAGGCTGAACAACTCGTACTGGGTGATGTTCAGGGGTTGCTGCTGGGCGAGGATGGCGTCGAGCATGTCGGTCAGGGAATCGCACTGGGCCTGCTCGGTGCGAGGCGCCCCGCTCGGCGTGCCGTTCTCCACAATGTGGATCGGCGTGTCGGGTGGGATGTGGGCACGCGGTAACGAGGTCTCCCGCAGGTGGCGAAGGGCGTGGACGGTGAGGGAGGCTACGTCTCCGGGTTTGCCTCGCGGGGCGACGGGTGAGAAGGCGTCGGGATACAGGCCGAGGCCGACGTAGTCGACGTGCGTCGCGAAGTCCTGGTGCGGCAGCGAGGAGAGGAAGGACCAGAAGGCCTCGTCGCCGCCCAACCATTCCGCCGGTTCGGCGACGGAGAACCCGATCCGCACATTGTCGAGACCTCGTCGATCCAGAGCCCTACGCGCGTGTGGGATGCCGGTGGCCAGGGCGTCGAGGACGCCGGGTGCGCTTCCATCGATGAGCGGGATCGGGAAGTTCGGCTCAAGCGTCACCTGGAGGTACCGCGCGAGGTGGCCGTAGCGGTCGATGACGGCGTCGAGGAAGGTCAGCCATCCGGAGAGATCGGCGGTTCGAGGGATGTAGCTGACCACCAGGTCCAGTTCGCGCCCACCCTCGGCGTACCAGTCGTCGGGCATCGTGAGGCGGGCCAGTTCGTCCTCGGCCCCGAGCGACGTGACGATATCGGGTGGCGTGGCATCGCCGAAGAAGTGGACATACTCGCGGACGACGAAGGGGTGACCGCCCGCGAGGTCGTCCACGAGGGTACGAATCGCGGCGGGATCGGGCGGATGCGAGCAGACCGTGCCGGCTCTTCCTCCCGGATAGATGCCAAACTTCACGTTTTCTCCTTGTCAGTTGGTGGGCCGGGCTGGCCAGTCGATCTCGTGGGACCGGATCCGCCGTGCCAGCTCCCTGATCCAGGTGATGTCGGTGGCGACGATGGCCTGCCAGTAGCCGGCTTCGAGCATGTGCGCTGCGGGGACGCCGTCGGGTCGGGCCGCTGAACGCAGGGCGACCAACTCCTGGGCGAGCCGATCCGCGCGGCCGTCCAGGATGGACGCCGCCCGGTCGGCCGGCAGAATCGCCAGATAGGCGACGGCCATGACGAAGTCCACGGAGGCGGCCGGACTGTCCCGCAGCCCCTGCTCGACCCGGCTACGGAAGTCGGCGACGCCCGTGGTGGTCAATGCAAACGCGGTCCGTGGCGGCCGGTTGCCCACCCGCTCGGGAAGCTGGGAGGTGACGAGGCCGGCCTTCTCCAGTGCCTTGAGCAGTGACGTGACGGTGCTCCGGGTGACGGAGAGGTGCCCGTACCGCTCGCGCAGGCGGGTCGTGAGGTCGTAGGCGTGTGCCGGCCGCTCGACGAGGAGTCCGAGCATCGGCAACACCAGGCTGTTCCGGGACGCGTCCAATGGCACCGCCGTAGCCTATAGACGTATACGTCTAAGAGCAAGCGCCTGGGCCGCTCCACCCGGGGAACCGCTTCGGGCACCACACAAGAGGCGTGATCACACTGTGTCATGACGGGCGCTGTGGTCTCTCCTCGTGGCGGTGCGTGACATTGCCTTGCCCCCGGCCCGGGGGCCGGTTCCCTTTGCGCTGCTGCAGCCCACGCAACGCCCGCATCGAACTCGCAATATTCGCGATGGACGATTTATGTGGATGACGATCCGGTTCACTCTGGGTAGCTGATGCGTGGGCTACAGCAGCGCAAAGGATGGCGGAGACGGTGGGCCGGCTCGTCCCCGCCATCACACCACGTAAGCTCACGCTGACTTCGATCAGCCGGTGGGCCTGCCACCGTTCGTGAACACGGCTCTAGTGTGCCGGTCGGGCCGTCGTGGACGCGGTAGATGGTTCCCCGGTGTCGACGAGCGAGGGTGGGCCGAGCGCCGGTCCCTCCTCGGGCTCCCGGCTGGATGAGTGGGCCTCGGCCAGCACGTCGGCGGGCACGTGCTTGTCCAGGAACCGCCGCGCCAGCCGGGTCGACGGGTGGATGCCGACGGTTGCCACCACGATGATGCCGGCGATGATCAGCCAGCCGGACGCGCCCCAGCTCAGCGCGAGGAAGGTATACAGCGCCGGCGCCCACACCTTGCCCAGGGTGCCGCTCAACTCGGCGGCGCCCTGGTAGGCGCCGCGCTGCCGCGGATCCATCAACTCGGCCTCGAACGACCAACTGGCGGCCGAGAGGTACAGCTCCGCCCCGGTGACGGTGACGTGACCCAGCCAGACCAATGCGATCGTCAGCCAGCCGACGGTCTCGTGGGTCGCCAGCGTGATCAGGCAGGAGAGCACGAAGAAGGTGGACGACAACCGGATCGCCTTCAGCGCCGTCGGCACGTCGTGGACCCCACGGGCCGCGGCCATCGGCAGGAAGATACACATCACCGTGTTGGTGCCGAACAGGAAGGCCAGCAGCACCCGTGGGGCGTCGGTCTTCTCCACCAGCCACAGCGGGATCACGACGTTGAGCAGTACCTGGTTGGTCCAGAAGACCCCGCTCAAGAACGTCGTGAGCAGCCAGCCGGGGTTGCGCAGCGGCCCGGGTCCGGGGATCTTGACCTTGCGTTCCGCCGGGGTGCGGTTGTCGTGCGAGGCCCGCGGCAGCCGGGTGATCGCGACGGCATTGACCAGGAAGGCCACCGCGGTGAACCAGGGCAACGCGTGCAGGACGTCGTTGGATTCGAACGCCAGCGCGACGCCACCGAGCAGAGAGCCGAGGGTGAAGCCGACGTTGAGCGCGGAGTACATGTAGGCGCGCGACTTCACCCGCTCCTCCGCGGGCAGGACGTCGATCGTGTAAGCGCCGTGCGCCGCGCCGCCGAGGGCGCCGATCACCTCCATGCCGACGGCCATGACGACGTAACCAGTGAAGTCGGTGATGAACGGCCAAACCCCGAACATCGCCGCCTGCCCGATCGCGCTCACCGCCCACATTTTCTTCGGCCCGAAGCGGTCGACCAGCTTGCCCATCGGTAGCGCGGCCAGGAACGCGGCGACGCCGGCGATCGTCAGGCCGAGGCCGACCTGGGCGGCGGACAAACCGACGATCTTGGTGAAGAACACCGCCGACCCGGTCAGGAAGGTGCCCTCACCGAGCGCGAAGAGCAGCGACTGGGTGGCGAGCCGGCCGGCGAGAGGCGACGGCGGGCGGGCCTGGCGAACGAGGGCGGCGATCACACCGGGATTCTCCGGAACCGCACCTACTCTGTCGTGGGATTTCCGCCGAACGGGGCCACTGCCCTCATGCGCGCCGTTGATATCGTCAGCCGCATGCGCGTCGAGGACCATCTCACGCTCGATATCGAGGCGGTCGACTTCGCCGTCGACATGTCCAACGTGGTGCGCAACCGGGCGCTCCCCGGCGACCGGCCGGCGGACCTGCGGCGCTTCCTCGGCCTGGTGCGGGCCGTGGTCCGGTACACCCGGGACGAGTCTGCCCAGGTCTACGCCGTCGCCGACGCGTCGCTGCTGTCCCTGCGGGAGTTGACCAACCAGGAGCGGACCACCCTGCACCGCTGGCGCGACGCGGGTCTCATCCAGGTGCGCGACGTCGCCGACGACCGTCTCCTCGAACTCGCCGACCTCGCGGGCGTCCCCGTGATCAGCGACGACAGGTTCCTGGACGCCTACCGGACGTACCCCTGGATCGCCGGAAGTCGCGACCGCTTCTTCCGGGCGACGGCCGCACCCGACGAGGGTGGGGTCAGGCTCGAACCGCGCACGATGTCGATCCCGCCCGACTGGCAGATCTCCCGCAAGGAAGAGGAGAGCCGGCTGCTGGCCGTCGGCATGTACGACCGGCGGCACGGCACGGGTGCCCGTGCCCAGCTGCTGACCCGGCGGTGGCGATGCCCCGAGGACGACTGCCCGATTTTTGGCGCGGACGCCCCCGCGAACCAACCGCCACCGGTGTTCCGGCAGGGCACCGTGCGCTGCCCCACCCATCAACGGCCGCTCACCGACGTCGGCCCGAGGCCGGCGCAGAAGCAGTTCAAGCTGCGCGTCGACGGTGTGGTGAAGGCGCGGTTCATGCTGGTGGCCGGCACGCCGAGCGTCGTGGGGCGGGCGCCCACCGGTCCCGGGCTCGCGCTGGCCCGGGAGTGGCTCGACGAGAGGGCACACGGCCGGATCAGCCGCGAGCACGTCGAGCTGGCCTGGGACGGCACCCGCATCTCCATCCGCGACCTGAGCCGCAACGGCACCTGGGTACGCCGTGACCAGGGCGCCGATGCTGGCCGGCGGCTGCCGTCCGGTGGTCGGTCGCCGAAGGACCGGTCCGCGTGGACGCTGCGCGCGGGTGAGGTCATCGTGCTGTGCGACGGCGTCGAACTGGTGGCCAGCGGCCGGACGTTCGTCTTCGACACCGAGGAGACGACCGTGCCGGCGCAACCGGACGCGCTCGCGGTGGAGGCCGCGCAGGCCACCATGATCGAACGCCCACCGAGACGCCGATGAGCAGGGTCGGCCTGAAGCTGGCCGGCCGGTACAAGATCACCGGCCAGCTCGGCCAGGGTGGGCTGGGGGCCGTGTACGCGGCACACGACCGCGTGCTGGAGCGTACGGTCGCGGTAAAACTGCTCGCCTCCACCGCCGGTCGTGAGCAGTTGGGCCGGTTCCGGCGCGAGGCCAAGGTGCTGGCGATGTTCAAGCACCCGAACGTGGTGTCGGTGTTCGACGTCGGTTGGCACGAGGGCGGCATCTTCGTGGTCATGGAACACGTGGCCGGCCCGGACCTCGGTGAGATCCTGTACGCGGCCGGCGAGCGGCTGCCCGTCGACCAGGTGCTCCGGTACGCGGTGCCGCTGTCGGACGCGCTGGCCCACCTGCACGGTCACCAGCCTCAGGTGATCCACCGGGACCTGAAACCGCAGAACATCATCGTCGACGACGACGGAACGGTGAAGATCTGCGACTTCGGGCTCGCGGTGGCGCCGGACGCGATGCAGACCCGCTACACCCAGCCAGGCACGCGGATGGGCACCCCCGCCTACATGTCGCCCGAGCAGTGCCTGGGCCTGGACCCGGGCCCGGGCAGCGACCTCTACTCGTTCGGCGCGGTGCTGTACACGTTGCTCACCAACGGGCCGCCGTTCGGGATCGACGGGGCCTTCAACGAGTACGCCAAGCGGGTCATCAACGAAGCGCCGCGGCCGGTCACCGTCTGCTGCCCGGAGGCTCCGCCCGGGCTCGCCGCGCTCGTCCACGACCTGCTGGCCAAGGACCCCGCCGCCCGCCCAACAGCACCCGAGGTCCGTGACATCCTGGCCGCGCTCGCGGCGCCGCCGAGGACACCCGGTCGGACCCTGCCGGATCCGACCGTCCCGACCTCCCCGGCGGGGCCGGCACCGACCCTGCCCGATCCGGCACGCCCGACCCTCCCCGATCCGGCACGGCCAACCCTGCCGGATCCGGCGACCGCGGAGGCCGACGTGGCCACCCTCGTCCCGTCGGCCGCCGAGGAGACGATCGGCGACGGCCCGCGGGACACCACCACGGTGCGTCGTCCGCGCGACGACGATTCGGGTCGCGCGCTGGAGGCCGGCGAGGTGTTGCTGCGGCAGGGTGACTACGCCCGCGCGGACCGGCACTTCACGGAGTTGGCGCACCGGTTGCGCGCCGAGGACCGCGCCGCGGGTGAGGACCTGCTCGCGGCGGAGTTCGGCAGGATCCGCAGCAGGTTCGGCCTGGGCGGGGAGGCCGCGGCGGCGCTGCGGCTGGTCCGGCTCTCCGTGCGCGCCGAGGCCACGCTGGGTCGCGAACACCCGCTGGTACGCGAGATCCGCGCCTACCTGGACGAGAAGGCCGGGTAGGGCGCCTTTACGTGCCCTCGGGCATGTCCCAAATCGTCACCTTAGCCGTGAAGCCGGCCGAGATATCCTTCGGCGCGCTCGTAATCGTGACTGCGGCAATGCGCTGCTCGCCCGTCTGGACGCACACGACGTCCCTGGGACGGATCTCGACGCTGCTCAATCCATTGGTCGAAATCAGGTCTCGGCATGCCGTCGGGGTGGGACTTCCCTGTCCCTCCCACTTGGCGTAGTCGGGACGATCCGAGCCGGTGATGCGGTACGAATAGTTGGGGTAGCTGCCGAACTGGAGATCCGAGTCGGACTTCGGTTCGGGCGCGACCACGGGCGGCTTTTGATCGATGTCCATGCCCCGGTAGGTGACGGTGATCGTGCCGGTCCAGCGCACCGTGGGCTCCGGGGCTACGGTCGGGGCCGCCGAAGCTGACGCAATTGCCGGTGGGCTCGGTGACGGCGAGTCCGTGCCGCTCCCGGTGTCGGTGATCTTGTCGGCGTCCCGCTGCGCGTCGGCCTCGCGCTCTGCGTCGACCAACCTGATGGTGATTGCCACGCCGGCGACCAGCCCGACCAACAGCAGCGCGAGGGCGGCCCCGACACGTTTCAGGTGCCGCGACTCTGCCCAGCCACGGAGCGGGTTCGTCGGCTTGGCCCCATCGGAAGTCGGCGGGACGATCCGCGTCGGTCCGGCCGGCGGCTTGGTGGCACGGGCCGGCTTGCCCGGCTGCTGGGCGGTGGGGCCGGCCGGTCTGGTTGGCGGTGGGGCGGTGGGGCCGGCCGGCTTGGCCGGCGGCGGGGTGCGGCGCGCCTTGCCGGGACGCCGCCCGGGTTGCGCCGACCCGGTCGGCGCCGGAGCGGGGGCCGCCGGGGCATGCGACTTCAGTAGTTCGGCGACGGCCTTGGTCCGTTGCGTGACCTCCCCGCGAATCGGCCGGGACAGCCAGTCGGGCGCGAACCGGGGCGTCCCGCCGCACATCTCGACGATCTCGGTGGTGGTCGGCCGCCGCTCCGGTTCCCGCCGCAGGCACGACTCGACAAGCTCCCGCAGCTCTGCCGGGCAGTCGGTGAGGTCCGCCTGCACGTCGGCGACCCGGCGCAGCACGCTCAGGTAGTTGCCGTCGCCGAAGGCGGTGCGACCGGTGGCCGCGAAGTAGGCGACCGTGCCGAGGGTGAAGACGTCGGTCGCGGGCGTCACCTGCTCCCCCGCGGCCTGTTCCGGGGCCATGAAGGAGGGCGTGCCGATGGGCGTGTGGCTGAGCGTCAGGTGGGTGGCGTCGACCGCGCGGGCGATGCCGAAGTCGATGATGCGCGGGCCGTCCGTGACGAGCAGCAGGTTCCGGGGGGTCAGATCCCGGTGTACGACATCGGCGCCGTGGATCGCCTGCAACGAGGTGGCGGCGGCGGCGATCAGCTGCCGCACGGCGGCGGGCGGCATCGGACCGTGGCCCTTGATCGCCTGGTGCAGCGTCGGACCGGGCACGTACTCGGTGGCCAACCAGGGCGTCTCCGCGTCCGGACCAGCGTCGAGCAGTTGTGCCGTGTACCGGCCGCTCACCCGTTGCGCCGCGCGCACCTCCTGGGCGAAGCGGCCGCGGAAGTCGGCGTCGTCGGCGTACTCACGGCGGACGACCTTGAGCGCGACGGCCCGGCCGCCCGGGGTGAACGAGAGATATACCTGTCCCATTCCGCCGAACCCGAGCCGTGCCCGCAGCTGGTATCCGCCGACAACCCGGGGGTCCTCGCTGGACAGTTTCGGGAACACGGTCGCGCCTCCCACCCAGAGCCCGGGGAATCCACACAGGAATCGTCCACGACGATCCTAATGACCCTCCGCCACCCTACCGGCACCCGTGGGGGGTACCCGGCGTCACCCGGCGGCCTCCGGTGCGTCGGAAGGTTCGTCCCGCGAACCGGCGGGGTCGGGACCACCCACCGCGGCGGCCCGGCGCATCGCGACCGCTTCCCGGATCCGTCGACGGATCTCCCGTCGCTGTCGCTCGTCACGGCGGCCCGGGTTCCTTGGTCCGACAATCATGTCCGGCTCCAGACTGACATGACGGCACGGTAGGCAGCCGGTCGTGAAGATCCTTTGAAGAAGCCGTGGGTCGGCTGTGTGAACGTCCCGCACCGCGTTCGTCGGGGCCGGCCCGCATCGGTTCTTCACAGGTTTCGGGTTACCTTGACCCTCGCCACCACCAGGGCAGGATGGGAGAAACATGAGCGCGCGGATCCTGGTCGCCGAGGACGATCCCAAACAGGCCAACCTGGTGCGGGTCTATCTCGAACGCGAGGGGCACAGCG
Source organism: Plantactinospora sp. GCM10030261 (assembly GCF_042666615.1). Lineage (NCBI taxonomy): Bacteria > Bacillati > Actinomycetota > Actinomycetes > Micromonosporales > Micromonosporaceae > Plantactinospora > Plantactinospora sp. GCM10030261. Next base: position 181,811 of record NZ_JBHTDD010000007.1, on the reverse strand, counting down.
TGCTGTTGGTCGGCGACGGGCGGGCCGCGCTGGACCAGTGCCGGTCACGCCGGCCGGACCTGGTGGTTCTCGACGTGATGATGCCGGTCGTCGACGGCCTCGACGTGTGCCGGATCCTGCGCGCCGAATCGGAGATCCCGATCCTGCTGCTGACCGCACGCACCACCGAGGACGACGTCCTGCTGGGTCTCGACCTCGGCGCCGACGACTACCTCACCAAGCCGTACAGCCCGCGGGAACTGGCCGCTCGGGTACGGGCGCTGCTGCGCCGAGCGCGGGTGGTGAGCGTCGACAGCCGGGCGGCGCTGCGCGTCGGCGAGCTGGAGGTCGACGCCGGCCGGTTCGAGGTACGCGTGGGCGGGCGGCCGGTGGCCCTCACGGCCAAGGAGTTCGGCATCCTCGAGGTGCTCGCCGGCGAGCCCGGTCGGGTGTTCACCCGGGCGCAGATCATCGACCGCGCCTTCGGTTTCGATCACTTCGTGCTCGAACGCACTGTCGACGCGCATGTGATGAACCTCCGCCGCAAGATCGAGGACGACGTCGCCGAGCCGCGGTACGTGCAGACCGTCTACGGCCGCGGCTACCGACTCGCCGAACCGGTCCCGGCCTCCACGGCGGCGCCGGCACGGGAGCACCCGCCCGGAGCCGACCGGTGAGCTTCCGGGTACGGGTGCTCTGCCTGGTCATTCTCGTCGCGGTGAGCGCGACCGCGGCGACTGCGTGGTTGACCCTCCGGCAGGCCTCGCAACAGATCAACGACTCGGCGACCGTCGACCGGGCGCAACTCGACCAGGTCGTAGCGCAACTCGAGACATACGGCAGCCAGCATGGCACCTGGGAGGGCGTGCCCGCTCTGGTGCGGACCCTGCGCGTCCAGACCGGACAGCGGATCCACCTGGTCGCCGACACGGGAACCGTGATCGTGGACACGGACACCCTGGAGAAGCGCACCGCCCGCCCGCTGGGCACGGTGGTCGGGTTCGTGGACCCACGGCCGGTGTTGAACCTGGCCGCTTTGCCGGCCGACCCGGCGGGCCGGGAGAAGGGCGTCGTCTCCGCCATCAGCGCATACCGGTTGGGCGTGCTGTTCGCGGCCTGCCTGACCCGGGAGTCCGTCCCCGTCGTGACCTCGCCGACGAGCACGGGAGTTCCTCAGTTCGATCCGGATCGCGACGCGGACGACGCACGTCGCCAGCGCGAGGTTGACGAGATCGTCCGTGGCTGCCGCGACGTCGCCGCGCGGTCGGGCCCGGTCCGGACGGCCGGCGTGGCCTTTCTGGGCTGTGACGCACCGGGGGCGGCGGAGCTGCGGGACTCCTGCCTGACCCAGGTTTTCGCCAAACAGATAAGTGACGTGGCACCGGCGCCCGCTCGGGTCTACCTCGGTGCTCGTGGGGATCCGGCGTCCACGCTGGCGACCGGTCCGCTGCTCGCCGCCGCGGCCGGCATCGCGGCGGTCGTCATCGTCGGCACCGTGCTGCTGAGCCGGCGGGTGCTGCGGCCGATCGGTACGCTCACCGCGACCGCGCAGCGGCTCGGTCGAGGCGACCTCACCGGGCGGGTCACGGTGCGGGGCAACGACGAACTGGCGGAGCTGGCCCGGTCGTTCAACCGGATGGCCGACTCCCTGCAACGCGGGGAGGAGCGGCAACGCCGGTTGGTCGCCGATGTCGCTCACGAGCTGCGTACCCCACTGGCCAACCTGCGCGGCTATCTTGAGGCGCTCTCCGACGGCGTGATCACCCCGGACCAGGAACTCTTCGCCTCACTACTCGAGGAGGCGGTGCTGCAACAGCGCATCGTCGACGATCTGCAGGAGCTGGCCCTGGCGGAGGCCGGCAACCTGGCGTACCACCGGGTCAGGGTGGACCTGGCCGAACTCCTGGAGACCTGTGCCACCGCCCACCACGCCCGGGCGGAGGCAGCCGGGGTGTCGTTGCGCGTGGCGGCCGACCCCGTCGCGGTGCGCGCCGATCCCGACCGGCTCCGCCAGGTCGTGGGCAACCTCGTCACCAACGCGATCCGGGCCAGCACCGCGGGAGGCAGCGTGCGGCTGGTCGCGAGCCACACCGACACGGAGGCGATCGTCCGGGTCGTCGACACCGGCTCCGGCATCGCCGCGGACGCGCTGCCGCACGTGTTCGACCGGTTCTGGCGGGCCGACGCCGCCCGGGGCCGCCGCACCGGGGGCAGTGGTCTCGGCCTCGCCATCGCCCGCCAGATCGTCACCGACCACCAGGGCACCATCGCGGTCGAGAGTGAGGTCGGGGCCGGGACGACCTTCACCATCACGTTGCCCCGCGCCGTCCAGGACGGGTCGTCGGGCCTTCGGTCGGTCCCGGAGACGTTCGGCTAGCCGGACTCGCCGCCACCGCCGGGCGACGCCATCGCTCGTCACAACCAGCCGTTACTCACGATCAGGTGGGCCGGTTCTCCCGCAGGGGTGGGACAGAACTGTCACCCGTGGTGCCGCACGACGGGTTCCCGAGGGCGCGCCGGTCAGCTCATGTCGATGGCGTACGCGCCCTCGCGCACGTCGGCGTCCGGATGCCCACGCAGCCCGACCAGCAGGTCCCGCCAGGGCGCCGGCCAACCGAAGCCGGCCCCGTGCCAGACCAACGCGACGGCGAACAGGCCACCCGCGAGGTCGCCCCGGCCCGCCAGTCGCCTGATGGCGCCGGTGAGGACCGCCTGTTCGGGCCACTCGCGCAGGCCCCGCAGGCGGGCACCCACCCGGTCCGCGAGGCGGGCCGCGAGAACGGGCCGACCCGCGCACAGATCGGCTATCTCGTCCAGGTTGTCGAGTCGGCCGAGGTCGACGAGCAGCCGGATGGCCGTACCGGCGAAGGCGGGCCGACCGGCGAGCCAGCGCGCCGACTCGACAAGTCCGGTCCGGTCGGCAGTGGCCGGTTGGATCCCGGAACGGGTGGCCGCGCCGCGGGCGAGCAGGTCGATGCGGCGCCGGGCCGGACGGTCCGCGCTCCGGTCGCCGGGCCGGTCGTCGGCGGCGTCGCGGTCGACAAGCCTCGCGAACGCGGCGCCGAGCACCGCGTCGCCACCGGCCTTGAGCAGGCCGGCGGCCTCGACGGCCACCATCGTCTCGCCAAGGTCGCAGAGCCGGTCCACCACCAGGTCGGCGATGCCGGTGAGCCACGGCGACCAGTCCCCCAGCCGCTGGTGTGCGGCGCGCCTGACCTCCCGGTCGTCGATCCGGCACGCGTCGACGACAAACGCGCCGTAGCGCGGGCGGTGCCGTTCGGGGATCGTGTACGGGTCGGTGTTCAGGACCGCGCGGCGCTCCTCCCGGCTGCCGTCGATAGCGGTCCGCAGGATGGTCCAACTCGCCTCGGTCTGTAGCCGCTGCCTGGCGGCGGAGACGATGGCGGCGCGCACGTCGCGGTGCGTGCGCGGACGCGTGTACACGTCGAGGAGCGTCGCCATGGTCGACGGCGGTCCGTAGCGTGCCAGCAGCCGGGTCGCCTCCTTCCGGCTGGTGACCTTCGCGGGACCGGCCAGCACGTCTGCCAGCACCTCGACCAGCCGGGACGGCGCGACGTGCCGGGCGGCCCGGCCGGCCGCGTACAGCGCGACCCGGGCCCGGTCACCATCGGCGTACCGGAGCAGCACCGGCAGCGCCTCGTCGGGCCGGTCGGTCCACACCAACGCGCCCAAGGCGGCCTCGACGATCACCGCGTCGGGATCGTCGAGCTGGCGGAGCACCAGGTCCCGGCCCGCGCCGGGGACCCGGGCCGCGACCTGGATCGCCGCCACGCGTTGCCACCGCCCCTGCCCCGCGTCGGCGATGACCAGCCGCTGCAGCTCCACGAAGCGGGCCTGCTGGTGCGGCAGCCACCGTTCGACGTGGGTCACCCACGCCGGCACCCAGCGGATCCCCTGTTCCACGAAGCGGCCGTTCGGGGGACGGTCCAGCACCTGGTCGAGCAGGTCGGTGCGGGAGGTGCAGATCGTCGCCCACACCTCGTGGAGCGTTACCGCCGACGAGTCGACCGTGAGCACTTCGGCGACCCGGTCGGCGCGGGTACGCGGGTCGTCGAGCCAGAGCCCGATCGCCGTGCGGGCTACCGACGGCAGCGTGTGGGAGGCGACGGCCTGCCGCAGCAGGTCCTGCAACTCCGGCAGGCGCCGCGCCCGCTTGCCGAGGGCATGGGTGAGCGCGAAGAGCGGGCCGTACCGGCCCCGGGCCATGCCGGCCTCGACCCAGCCACGTAACCGCTCGAAGACCATCGTCTCCTGTCCCCGGCGCAGCACCGTGTCGAAGCGGCGCAGGGTCGGCGTGCTCGCGCCCGTGCTCACCAGGTCGATCGTGAGCAACGCCCAGTCGCGCAGGAGCGGCACGGCGACGTGGTGTTGGAGGACATCGACGGCGAGCGTGGCCAACGCCGCCATGGTGGCGCCGGATCCGTCCCGGGCGTCGACCGCGTCGGTCGTCAGTTGGGTGAGCCCGGCCGCGGCGTCCGCGGTGAGCACCGACGCCGCCTTCGCCAGCGCCGTGAGCGCGGCGGCGCGTACCGGATCCTGCTCGTTACGCAACCGGCCGAGCCGGCGGACGAGTTCGGCCACCGCCCGCGGGTCACGGGACCGGCGGGCGGCCTCCGTCAGCAGCGCGTAGCCGCGTGCCCGCTCGTCGGCGTCGCCGGAACGGACCGCGACGTCCAGTGCTGAGGAGGCGTCCGACCAGGCGAGGTAGGCACTCCAGGCGCGGACGTCGTGCTCCCGCTCGCGGATCTTCGCCAGGCCGAGCACCCGGTTCGCCTCACGGATGCGGACCGTGGACGGCAACACCTCCATGATCTCGGCCGCCGGGACGAGAGCCGTCGTGTCGACCTCGGCCAGCGCCCGGTCGTACAACTCCGCGCGCCGAGCCGGTGCCACGGCGTCGAGCAGCGCCGCCAGGGACCGGCTGTGGCCGTGGAACCGGCTGGCCAGTGGCGCCAGGTCGTCGGTGGGCAGCGCCGCGAGGCGGCGCAGCACTGCCGGCGGCGGTACGGTCCGCGCCAGCCAGCGCGCTCGGCCGGGCGCGACGAGCAGCCGGGCGACCCGACGCGCGTCGTGTGCGGCGAGCGGTCCGTACGCGTCGAGCGAGCCGGGCAACCGTTCCTCGGGCGCGTACCGTTCGATCAGGTCGAGCGTCTGTGCCGGGTCACAGCGCAGCACCGCGCCGGCGACGTCGTCCCAGATTCTGTCCCGCGTTTCAGGTTCGGCCCCGGCCAGCCGCTCGCGGACCCGGTCCAGCAGGGGTCGCTGGTGGCGCCGCACCAGCCGTTCCAGGTCGAGCGCGTGCTCCAGCTCGGGCAGCAGGGCGCGTACCGTGTCGGCGCCGCACGCGGGCAGCAGCACGGCCGCCTCCGCGTCGCCGAACCGGGCGCGGACCTCGGTGATCAGCCGGTCGGCGACGGCCGGCGCGCGCCGCCGACGCAGCACCCGGTAGATCCGCCGCCGCTCCACGGCCGGCCGGTCGGTGACCTCGCCGATCGGGAGGTCCGCGCGGACGGCGGCGGTGAGCGCCGCGGTCCTGATCGACGGTTGCGGGTCACGCGTCGCGGCGGCGATGCCGTCGGCGTCCCGGGCAACCAGCGCGGCGATCAGCGCGAGCTGCCGCTCGTACGGGCCATGCTCGCGCAGGTCCGCGCACACCCGCGCGCGGTCGGGCGCGGTGCGCGCCCACTGCCCGAGGCGGTCCATCCGCATGCGGTACGGCAGCGGAGCGAGCGAGGCGAGCAGGGAGCGGGTGGCGGTGATCACGGCGCCATTGTGCCGGGGGTCGCGCCACGACGGGACCCGAATATGGCGCCGCCGCTGGGGCCTGGTCAGTCGGGCGCCGTGGATTCACCGGAAGCGAGCTCGTCCGGAGCGGAACCATCGGTGTGCGGGGCGCCCAGCGGACCGTACCGAAGGACCGGCGTCAGGGCGTCGATCCGCCATCGGGTCCGGAACCGGAGGTCCCGGCGGGTATTTGTGGTATCCGCGCCGACTCGGCTATGACCCGACAGACCTGGGTGGCGAGCCAGTCGTTGAGCTGGGTCCGGTCCACCTCGTCCCGGTGGTCGAACCACCAGAGGATGCCGGCGTCGACCATGCCGGCGAGGCTTGCCACCACGTACGCGGGCAGGTGCGGCCGGAGGGCGGCGGCGAGTTCGAGTGTCCCGTGGGTGGCGCCGAGGCGGGCCCGGAACCGGTAGAGGTGGGGGTGTTCCACCGCCCAGGCGAGCACGCGGCCGATGGTGCGGTGCACCGCCGCCTCGGGCGGCGTGTCCGGGGCGGGTAGGGACGGGCGGATCCACGCGGTCAGCAGCTGTGCGGCGTGCCGGGCGACGGCCCGGTCGAGGTCGTCCCTACTGGGGAAGTGGCGGTAGACGTGCGGCCGGGGAAGCCCGGCCCGCTCGGCCACCGTACCCAGGCCGGCAGCGGTGCCGCTTTCCTCGATAACCCGGACCGCGGCCTCGACGATCAACTGTCGCCGCTGGGCGCGCTGGCGGGGGGTTCCGGCGGCGCGGCGGGCGGCGATGGTGTCCCGTTTCACCACGGGTATATCCACGGGATCACTGTAGCGGCTGGGTAACCTTGGCTGGGTACAGGCTGTACCCAACGGCGTCTCGAGGTAGCCATGTCCGATCCCGTGTCCGGCCCCGTCGATCCCGCCCGGCTGCAAGACGTGCTCGACGGACCGTGGGCCGACGTACGCACCGCGCACCGGAAGCACCTCGACGCCCGTTTCCTACCCGTCTACGGCGAATCCGGCGACCAGGCCCGGGAGCGGATCAGCCGGTTGCTCACCGAACTCCCCGTCGAGTCGGGCATCGCCTCGGCCTTCCCCACCCGGTACGGGGGCAGGTCCGACGCGGGCGGATCGATTGTCGCCTGCGAGATGCTGGCGCAGGTCGACCTGTCGCTGATGGTGAAGGCGGGTGTGCAGTGGGGCCTGTTCGGCGGCGCCGTCCACGCCCTCGGCACCGAGCGACACCACGACGCCTACCTTCGGGACATCATCTCCGGCGACCTCCTCGGCTGTTTCGCGATGACCGAGACCGGTCACGGCTCCGACGTCCAGCAACTGCAGACCACCTGCGTGTACGACCCCCGGACGCAGACCTTCGACCTGCACACGCCGCACGAGGCGGCCCGCAAGGACTACATCGGCAACGCGGCCCGCGACGGGCGGATGGCCGTGGTCTTCGCCCAGCTCGTCACCGAGGGCCGGCGGCACGGCGTACACGCGTGGCTGGTGCCGATCCGCGACGCGCGGGGCGCCCCGCTGCCCGGCGTGACGATCAGCGACGCGGGGCCGAAGGCCGGCCTGCTCGGCGTGGACAATGGACGGCTCAGCTTCGACCACGTGCGGATCCCCCGCGACATGCTGCTGGACCGGTACGGTCAGGTCGCGGAGGACGGCAGGTACTCCAGCCCGATCTCCAACGACGCTCGGCGCTTCTTCAGCATGCTGGGCACCCTGGTGCGTGGCCGGGTCAGCGTGGGCGGCGCCGCGTCGGCCGCCACCCAGTCGGCGCTCACCATCGCGGTCCGCTACGGCGACATCCGGCGCCAGTTCAGCGCACCCGACGCGGACCGCGAGGTGCTGATCAACGACTACCTGGCCCATCAGCGCAAACTGCTGCCCGCGCTGGCCACCACGTACGCGTTGCACTTCGCCCAGGCTGAGCTGGTCGCCGCGCTCAGCGACGCGCAGCGCGACGACAGCCCGGTCGACGAGCACCGGCAGCGGGAGCTGGAGTCCCGGGCCGCCGGTCTCAAAGCGGCGCAGACCTGGCACGCCACCCGCACCATCCAGATGTGCCGCGAGGCGTGCGGCGGCGCCGGTTACCTGGCGGAGAACCGGCTGCCCGGTCTGAAGGCAGACACCGACGTCTTCACGACGTTCGAGGGTGACAACACGGTCCTGCTGCAGTTGGTGGCCAAGGGACTGCTCACCGGCTACCGGGACGAGTTCGGGTCGCTGGACGGTTGGGGGCGCGCGTCCTTCGTCGCCGACCAGGTCAGGGAGATGGTGCTCGAACGCACCGCCGCCCGGTCGGTCATCCAACGGCTGGTCGGCGCCGTGCCCGGCCGGGACGAGGAGGTCGCTGTCACGCACCGCGGCTGGCAGGTAAAGGTCTTCGAGGACCGGGAGAAGCACCTCCTCGACGGTGCGATCCGCCGCCTGCGCAGGGGGGCGGCCGACAAGAAGGACCGTCCCTTCGACATCTTCAACGACGTACAGGACCACGTCCTGGCGGTGGCCGCCGCGCACATCGACCGGGTCACCCTGGAGGCGTTCGTCGCCGGCATCGAGAACACCGCGGATCCGGCGGTCCGGGCGCTGCTGTCCCGGGTCTGTGACCTGTACGCGTTGAGCGTCATCGAGACGCACAAGGGATGGTTCCTGGAGCACGGCCGGCTCACGCCGGCCCGTTCCAAGGCCATCACCGCGGTGGTAAACGGTCTGCTCAAGGAGTTGCGCCCGCACATGCGGACCCTGGTGGACGGCTTCGCCATCCCGGACGAGTGGCTGCACTGCGCCATGCTGCGCGAGGAACCCGGCCGGCAGCAGGCCATGGCGGCTCGCGTCGGAGATCAGGTCGACGCGGCGTCTGGTGCCGCCTGACGTCGCGACAGGCGCCGGTCAGTGACGGGCGAGATCAGCCGTGGTGGCGGGTGTGCTGGTCGCCGCCGGGTGCGGAGGGCACCGGTCCGGGCTGCCCGAAGGCGCGCACGAAGGCGCTGATCCGGCCCTGTAACACCAGCGCCTGATCGAGTTCGTCCGACATGGTTCGACGGTACAACGGGATTCGGACCGGGTGTCGCCGCCCGCCGCGACGCCTGACCATGGCCGCGGGCGGACGTCGCCGAGCACGGCCAGCCGGCCGGTCAAGCTGGTCGGCCGCCGCGACCGCGCTGAGCTGGGAACCCGCAATCGCTCCTACCGCTGGACCCGTCGGCGCCAGGTCAGCGACCGCCGCCCTGACTCCCGCCGTTGAGGTAGGTCAGGACGGCGAGGACGCGGCGGTGACCGCTGTCGGTGACGGCGAGGCCCAGCTTGGCGAAGATGTTGCCGATGTGCTTGTGCACCGCGTTGCCGGTGATGACAAGCCGGTCGGCGATGGTGTTGTTGTCGTGACCCTGGGCCATCAGGGCGAGGACTTCACGTTCGCGGGGAGTGAGGACCGCGATCGGATCCCGCCGGCGGGCGAGGAGCTGGGCGATGACCTCGGTGTCCATGGCGGTTCCGCCGGCGGCGACGCGGCGCAACGCGTCGACGAACTCGTCCACCCGGCTGACCCGGTCCTTGAGGAGGTAGCCGACACCGGCGCCGGTGCTCGCGAGCAGTTCGGCGGCATACTGCTGCTCGACGTACTGCGACAGCACCAGGACCGGCAGGCCGGGATTGTCGCGACGGGCGCGCAGGGCGGCGCGGATGCCCTCGTCGCGGAACGACGGCGGCAGCCGGACGTCGACGATTGTGACGTCGGGCCGGTGCTCCCGCACTGCGGCGAGGAAGCCCGCCGCGTCGCCCGCGATGGCGGCGATCTCGAACCCCACGCTGTTGAGCAGCAGCTCCAACCCGGAGGCCAGCAGCACGTTGTCCTCGGCGATCACGACCCGCATGGCAACTTCACGGTAATGGTCGTCGGGCCGCCGGCCGGGCTGTCGACGTCGGTTGTGCCGTCGAGAGCGAGTACGCGGCGGCGGATTCCGGCCAGGCCGGTGCCCCGCCGATCGTCGGCGCCGCCAGCACCGTTGTCGGTGATCACCACCGACAACCGGTCTGCCGCACGGCTGACCCGCACGCCGGCCATGGTCGCCCGGCTGTGCCGGGTGACGTTGGTGAGCGCCTCGGCGACGGTGAAGTAGACGACGGCCTCCACGGCCGCCGGCACGGCTTCGAGGTTGCCGACATCGAGGCGGGTGGGCACGCCACAGCGGGCCGTCACCGCGGTCAACGCCCCGGTGAGGCCACGATCGGTGAGAATCGGGGGATAGACGGTCCGGATCACCTCGCGGAGCTCGGCCATCGCCTCCTCGGTTCCTTCGTGCGCGTCCCGAAGAAGTTCTCCCAGGAACTGCTCGTTCCGGGGGTTGTCGGACAGCGCCCCCCGGGCCACGGCCAGCCGCATCGCGATGGCGACCAGCCGCGCCTGGGTGCCGTCGTGCAGGTCGCGCTCGATGCGGCGCAGTTCCGCGCCGTGCGCGTCGAGCACGTCTGCCCGGGTCCGGGTCAACACGGCGACCCGGTCGGCGAGTTGCTCGGCCGCGGAGTACGACAGCACCCGCAGGCAGATCCGGGCGTGCGCGCGCGCGAGTGGTGGCAATACCAGGTATGCCACCGTGAGGAGCAGGACGATCTGCAACGGACCGAGGGTGAGCGCTGTCCTCCAGTCGGGCACCGGGACGTCGACGAACAACCGCGGCCGGTCCGCTGGCGCGAACGCCCACCACAACGGGGTGGCGACCGTGGCGGGCACGAGGTTTCCCACGCACAACAGGGTGAACATGCCGAACGCCACACCCGTGATGGCGTGCACCGGCAACCAGAGCAGATCACGGAGGGTGGCCGGATCGGCCCACGCGCGACGGCCCGCCGCCCGCGAGGCGGGACGCGGCGCCAACGGCGTGCCGATCAGTCGAGCGGCGCGGTCACGGTGCGCGTTCGCCCACCGGCGGGCGAGCCCCGGAAGGCACAGCAGCGGCAGCGCGAGCACCGTGGCGACTCCGGAGACCAGTGCTGCCAGGAGGTAGGTCAGGCCACGCAACACCCGCACCCAGCGTCGAACCGACATCACCGGAGGACGCTGTCCGTACCCGTGGGTGTGGTTGCCCTTCGCGTTTGTGACATGGCGGCAAGTCTGCCCGGTCGCCGCCGGCCATGGCACTACAGCCAGCTGTACCTCGAATCCGGTGGTACGGGGTAGCGCTCGTCGCCGACCGGGCCCATAGCGTCAGACGGCATGAGATCAAACAGCCGGAACGTATCGAGGCGGGCCGTCCTGAGCGCATCGGCCGCGCTTACCACCCTCGCGGTCACGGCCACCGGGTCGAAGGCCGCCAACGGAGCCGGGCGGGGCTCCGGTCCCGCCGCCACTCGGCTGCAGCGCGACACGGACGCCATCCACGCTCTCGGGGTGACCGGCGTTCAAGCCCGGGTGACCGCTCCGTACGGTCGGGACCGTGTCGCCGTCAGCGGTGTCGCCGATCGTGCCACCGGGCGTCCGGTGCCACCCGACGGACGCTTCCGGATCGCGAGCACCCGCAAGACGACAGTAGCCGTCGTCGCCCTGCAACTGGTCGGTGAACGTCGGTTGTCCCTGGATCACACCGTCGAACGGTGGCTGCCCGGCGTGGTACGCGGCAACGGTTACGACGGCCGTCGGATCACCATGCGCCACCTCCTGCAGAACACCAGCGGTATCCACGACGACCTACCCGGCTACACCACACCGGAGGAGTATCGACAGCAGCGATACGACGTCTACACCCGCGAGCAACTCGTGGCGCGGGCGCTGACCCATCCGCTGGACTTCCGACCCGGCACGGGATGGGCCTACTCCAACACCGGATTCATCCTCGCCGGCATGATCATCGAGCGGGTCACGGGCCGGCCGCTACACCAGGAGATCATCGATCGGATCACCCGGCCGCTCGGGCTGTGCCACACCACCTGGCCGGGGACCACGCCCACCCTGCCACGACCACACGCGCGGGCGTACGAGCTGTTCCCGAGCGGTGATCTGGTGGACGTCACGGAGCAGGTTCCCGGGGACCCGGACTCCGTCATCTCCAGCAGTGCGGACCTCAACCGGTTCTTCCGTGCGCTGCTGGGGGGACGGCTGCTGCCACCGGCACAGCTGGCGGAGATGACGCGGACGGTTCCGGTCAGCGCCGACATCGAGCGGGTCTGGCCGGGTGGCCGGTACGGTCTCGGCCTGGTGCGCCGCCCGTTGCCGTGCGGTGGCGTCTACTGGGGACACGACGGCGGGGACGGCGGCTTCATCACCGTCACCGGCGCGACCGAGGATGGCCGGCGCAGCGCGGTGGTGTCCATGTCCACCGCGCTCGGCGACTCGCCGGACCATCACCTCCAGCAGCAACGCGCGGCCGACGCGCTGGTCCAGAACGCTCTGTGCGGCAGGGTGTGACATCGTGCCCGATCACGGCGGACCCGCGCGTCCCGGGCCGTGGCCACCTAGGCTCTGGTCTATGGCCAGGTACTACGACGTACACCCGGACAACCCGCAGCCCCGAGCGATCCGGCAGATCGTCGACCTGATCCGGGACGGCGGGCTCGTGGCGTACCCGACGGACTCGTGTTTCGCGCTCGGCTGTCGACTCGGCGATCGCGACGGCCTGGACCGGATGAGGGAGATCCGCCGCCTCGACGATCGGCACCATTTCACCCTGGTATGCCGGGATTTTGCCCAGCTCGGCCAGTTCGTCCAGGTCAGCAACTCCGTCTTCCGCCTGGTCAAGGCGTGCACTCCGGGTAGCTACACCTTCATCCTGCCCGCCACCCGGGAGGTGCCGCGCCGGATGCTCCACCCGAAGAAGCGCACCGTCGGTGTCCGTGTCCCCCGGCACACGGTCACCCAGGCGTTGCTTGCCGAACTCGGAGAGCCGCTGGTGTCGAGTACCTTGACGCTGCCCGGAGAGGAGGAGCCGCTGACCCAGGGGTGGGAGATCAAGGAGCGGCTCGACCACCTTCTCGACGCGGTGGTCGACGCCGGCGACTGCGGCAAGGAGCCGACGACCGTGGTCGACCTGTCGGGTCCGGAGCCGGAAATCCTGCGTTACGGAGCCGGTGACCCCTCGCGCTTCGTTTGACGTCCGTTCCGTCCTCGCGCCCGCGCCGCCCTAACTCTTGGCCCGGCTGCGGCTGGACCGCTTCGCCGCGGCCTCGTCCCCACCGGCCAGCCGGGTGAACGTCAGCATGTTCGCCAGCGCCACCCCGACGACCGCCAGCCCGACCTGGATCGCGAGAAGGATCCAGTCCCAACGCAGCAACCACAGCTTGGCGGGGGCGCCCCAGTCACACCGCTCCCGGACCGCAGGGGCCCTGGACCGGCTCGCTGGTCAACGGTTCCGGCTCGGCCGCCGGGGTCGGCCGGTACGGGTGGTGGGCCGGCCGACGCTGAGCGCCAGGTCCCTCGGCGTCGGGCACTCGAAGAGGTCCACCACGTCCACCCGGAGGCCGTCCTGGACGACAAGCGCCTGCCGCAGCCGGACCAGGTCGAGGGAGGTCAGCCCGGCCTCGAAGAACTTCGTGTCGGGGCCGACCCGGCGGCCGGGCTGGTGTTCACCCAGGATGTCGGTGGCCCGGCTGGCGATCCGGTCGGCCAACTCGGCGGGGCTGCTGGGCGCCGCGACGTCTCGCGCTTGGCCGGCCGGATCCGGCAGTGCCGCTCGATCGATCTTGCCGTTGTGGGTCATGGGAAGCTCCTCCATGCGGACGAATGCGGTCGGGATCGACCAGGCGGGCAGGCGGGTCGCGAGGACGGCGCGCGGGTCCGTCCACCCGGGTCGCGGATCCGCGGCGTACCAGGCCACGATGCCGGCCTCGGTGCGGGCCACCGCACAGTTCCTGATCCCGGGTACCGCCGTCAGTTCCCGCTCGATCCCGTCGAGTTCGATCCGGTGGCCGTTGACGGTGACCTGCCGGTCCCGACGGCCCAGGATCCGCACAGCGCCGTCGAGGTCGCGACGGCCCAGGTCACCGGTGGGATAGCGGCGTCCGGCCCCGGTCGGTTCCGGTGCCCTCCGGGGGGTGTCACCGAGGTAGCCGAGCGCCAGACCCCGACCCGTGACCACCAGTTCGCCGACGACACCGACCCGCGCCGGCCCTCGGGCGGTGCGGATCTGGGTGCTCCGGTGGTTGAGCGGGACGCCGGTCCGGCGGCCGGTCGTGACGTCCCAGCGGGCGAGGTGAGCCGCCTGCGGGGTCTCGGTGGTGCCGTAGAGGTCGTAGACCGTCGCCTCGGGTGCGAGCCGGCGGGCGGCGCGGGCGTCGGCGTCACCGCTCAGTTCACCGTGCAGCACGAGGTGACGCAGGTGCGGCAGCTGACGGCCACCGGCGGCGGCGGTCAGCAGTCGTGCCTGCGCGGGCGTCGTGTGCAGGATGGTGGTCCGGGCTTCGGCGAGGTACCCGAGCAGGCGGGGTGGTTGGCGGGCCAGGTCGGCGGACGGGACCCGGACGCTGGCACCCAGCCACAACGGCAGGAGCAGGTCCCGGAACATCGGGTCGTGTGCCGGCGGGGTGGTGAAACAGAAGCTGTCCTCCCGGGTCAGGCCGAGCGCCCGCGCGTACTCGTCGAACGCCTCGGGTAGGCAGTCGGCCGGCAGGGTGACGACCGCCGGGGCGCCGGTGGTGCCCGATGTGACGAGGGCATGCCCGAGAGGGCCCGGGGTCGCTGGCGGGCCGGGCGCCGGTGGCCCGTCGAGGGGGTCGAGTCCGACGTCGATCGTGACGGTGGCGCCCGCCGCGGCGCGGGCCGCGTCCGCCCAGTTCGCCGGGAGCGTCGCGTCCAGCAGCAACGGGCCCCGGCCGGCGAGCCAGCAGCCGAGGACCACCGCCGCGAGGTCGGGGTGGCGGGCGGCCCGCACCGCGATCAGCCCGTCAGGTGCGGTCGAGGCGACCCCGGCGGCACGTCGCGCCCGTTCGACGAGCGCCCCGTAGGTGACCACTCGTTGCCCGCTGACGATGGCCGGCCGAGCGGGGTTCCGCGCGGCATGTCGCAGGATCCGCCGCACGACCGCGTCGTACGACGGGGGCGCGGCCCGTGCCGACACCGTGGGCTCAGTGGGGGTCGACCCGGGAAGCACTGCCGGGGTCGGTCCCGGAGGCGATGCCGTGGCGAGCATGTCGAGTTCGGCGCGGCACTGGTCGAGGAACTCGGCCGCGGCGCGGGAGCCCCACAGGTCGGTCGCGTAGACCAGGCGGAGCCGGTATCCGCCGGTGGGCCGACGGCTCAGGTAGAGCCCCAGGTCGAACAGCGACCAGCGCACGTCCGGCGGCACCGGGGTCACCGGCACGCCACCGATGGACGCGGGCGGCGCGTCCTGGGTCAGGTCGTTGAACCAGACCTGGAACACCGGGTTGTGGGTCAGGTCGCGTCGGGCGCCGACAAGGTCGACGATCTCGTCGAACGGCACGGAGCCGTGCTCGATCCCGTCGTGCAGGGCCTGGGTGACCCGCGGGAGCAGGTCCGCGGTGGTCGCCTGCGCGGGGACCCGCAGTCGCAGGGGCAGCGTGCGCATGAAGAACCCGGTGGCGGCGTGCGCGGCGGGCGACTCACGGCCGGAGGCCGGCACCCCCACGCACAGATCGTCGACGCCTGCCCAGTCGGCGAGGACCCGGACGAACGCCGCGAGAGCGACGGCCGCGGGAGTCCACCGGTGGGCTCGTGCCCAACTGTCGAGGCCGGCCCCGAGATCGACGTCCACGTGCCGGCCGCGGAAGCTCGGCCGGGACGGACGTGGCGCACGGAAGGGCAGGTCCAGAGTGGCCGGGGCGCCGGCCAGGTGGTGCCGCCAGTATGCCCGGTCCCGGTCATGGCGTTGGAGGTCCGACCGGGCGCCTGCGATGACGTCGCCGTACTGGACCGCGCTGGTGCCGTCCTCGGCCCCGGTGCCGGGCAACGCGTACCCGGCCGCCAGGTCGGCCTGCAACAGGTCGAGCGTGCGCTGGTCGGCGACGAGGTGGTCGACCACGAGGACGAGCGCGTCGCCGCTGTCGCCGTGGTGCAGGCCGAGCACCGCGCGGGGCAGGGCGTCCGGGCGGAACACCGTGTCGGCGAGGCGGGTGACGAACGAGGCGAGGTCGGCGCCGTCCGGCCCGACGACCAGCCGTTGCGGCTCCATCGGGTGGATCCGCTGCCGCGGCTCACCGTGGCTGTCCTCCACCGTCGTCCGCAACGTCTCATGGCGCAGCACCAGCCGGTGCCAGGCGCGTTCCACCGCCCGCCGCTCGAATCGCCCCTCGGCCCGCAGCACGCCGACGACGTTGTACGCGGGCATGCCCGGAAAGACCTGGTGGTGGAGCCAGAGCCGCCGTTGCTCGGGCGACAGGTCAGCGACCGAGGGGTCCGCGCGGCGGGCGACACCGACCGGTGCGACGGCCGGGTCCGGAAGTCGATCGCGCAGGTCCGCCAGGGTGGCGTTGTCGCGCAGCAGCAGACTCAGCGGCAGCCGGGCACCCCACCGGTGCAGCACCTCGCCGCAGACCCGGACCGCGGCGAGGCTGTGCCCACCGGCGTCGAGGAAGCCGGTGTCCACGCTTGTGGGCCGACCGAGTGCGCGTTCCCACAGCCGGGCCAGTTCGTCCTCGTCGGATCGGCTCCGCTCCCCGTCGAATCCGGCTGCGTCGCGCCCGCCGCCCGTGCCGGGGTCGACGGTGCCGGGCGACGCAGCATCGGCGGTGCCAGGCGACGCAGCATCGGCGGCCCAGCGGGTGAGCAGCGCCCGGTCCCGTTTGCCGCTGCCGGTCACCGGCAGCTCGTCGACCACGACGTACCGGTCCGGTACGAACACGGTTGGCAGCGTTTCGCGCAACCGACCGCCGAGGTCGGTGGCGACCCGCGCCTCGTCGTGCCCGCTCCCCTCGTCCACCACGACGTAGGCCCACAACGTCGAGGCGGCGACGACCACGGCCGCGTCGCGTACCCAGGCGACGGCCAGCAGTGCGTCCTCGACCTCGGTGGCCTCCAGCCGCTGACCGCGGACCTTCAACTGGCCGTCCCGCCGACCCAGGTGCTCGATGGCGTCGCCGACCCGCCGGGCCAGGTCTCCGGTCCGGTAGACCCGGTCGAGGCCGGTGCCGGCGGGACCGGCGACGAACGCCCGCCGGGTCAGGTCGGGATGGTTCAGATAGCCGGTTGCCAGCGGCATTCCGCCGACCGCCAGCTCACCCACCGCGTCGCCACGGACGACCTCACCCGCCTCGTCGAGCACCAGCAGCGCGCAGTTGGCGATCGGCGTTCCGATCAGGACGATGTCCAGGTCGTCCGCCGGACGCGGGCATGGCCAGACGGACACGTCGATTGTCGTCTCGGTCGGGCCGTACTGGTTGTGCAGCGGGACCGGCAGCACCTCCTGGAACCGCCGCACCAGGCCGGGCGTGAGGGTCTCGCCGCCACAGTAGACCACGCGCAGGCTGCGGCACCGTGCGGCGCCCGGCCAACGCAGGAACTCCGCCAGCATGGACGGCACGAAGTGACACCAGGTCACCCCGTGCCCGACGATCCAGTCGATGATCATCGCGGGGTCCCGGTGGGCGTCCGGCGGCAGCAGCACCACCCGGCCGCCGCTCACCAGCGGCGCCCACAGCTCGTACGCGGAGGCGTCGAACGTGACCGGAGCCTTCTGCAGACCCCGGTCGGTGGGGCCCAGCGCGTAGTGTTCACGCATCCACAACAGCCGGTTCGCCAGGGCCAGGACGGGCACGACCACCCCCTTCGGCCGACCGGTGGAGCCCGACGTGTACATCACGTACACGGGGTGTTGCTCGTCGCGAGCCGCCAGGTCGTCCCAGGGCAGGTCCGGGTGACCCAGGTCGACCGGCACGGTCGCCGACACTCCCGGCACCGGCGACGTGCCGGCGACGACAAGCGCCGCCGCCGGGCGGGCGTCGTCGATGACGGCCGCCCGGCGTGCCGGCGGATCGTCCGGCGCCAACGGCAGGTACGGCATGCCGGCCTTGACCGCGCCGAGCAGGGCCACCAGCAGGGTCCGGCCACGCGGCATCCGCACCGCGACCGGGTCGCCGGGGCGGGCGCCGCTCGCCGCCAGCTCGCGGGCGACGACGTCGGACTCCACTTCGAGCTGCCGGTACGTGAGCGTCCCGTCGCCGTCCATGGCGGCGACCGCTTCCGGGTCACGCTGTGCCTGCTCGCGGACCAACCCGGCCAAGCCGTACGGAAGGTGGCGGGGAACCGTCGGTCCGTAGCGAACGGCGGGGGCCAGATGATCAAGGGTTCCCACCCGCGAATCGTAGCGGGTACGGTGGCGCCATGCCGCGCTTCCACCGGTCCCGCGGGGCCGTCCACATCCGATGACCGAGCACACTCTCCAACTGCCGGGAACCGAGTGGAGCGTCTGGCGCGACGTCCTGGTGCGGTCTGCCGGGTTCCCGGTCTCGGGTCTCGACCGGCTTACCTCGCCGCGGCTCGCCGCCGTCGCCGACGCGTTCGTCGCCGGGGACGGCGACGAGGCCGAATTGACGACGGAACTCGCCACGGCCGCCCTGGCCGCCGACGCCGCCGCGTCGGCCATCGCCGCCGACGACCGGTTCCGGCAGGCGGTCCACTGGCAGAATCCCGATGTCGCGGCCACGATCGGATCCGCTACACAGCCGGCGCGGACCGGCCCACCCAACTACCGGCAGCGCCGCCGGGCGGAGGTGATCGGCAAGTACTGGCAGCGCTACTGCGCCAAGAACGACACAATCGGCTTCTTCGGCCCGATGTGCTGGACCGAGGTAACCGACTCAGGTCCCGCGATCAGCGGCGGACCCGGCCCCGGCCTGGAGCGGCGACGGGCCGTCCACTTCGAATGGTGGGTGCTCACCGCGTTCGCCGACGCCCTCGCCACGGACCCGGAGCTGCGGGTCTGGTTCCCGGTCCTGGCCAGCCCGCACCTGACGGTACGGGAGCGGGAGGTGGTGGCGCCCGGCCAGGCGGTCCAGCCGCTGACCCGCTCCGCGGCGGCGCTGGTGGCGGCGGCGCGGGCCGGCGGTTCACTGCGCGAGACGGCCCGTCAGTTGGTGGATGCCGGTGCCTTCCGCCGCGTCGAGGACGTGTACGTCCAGGTGGACGAGCTGGAGCAGAGCGGTGTCCTGCGGGTGGGCATCGATCTGCCGGTCGACCTGTCCGCCGAGCGGGTGCTGCGCGAGTGGGTCGCCGGCATCGACGATGCCGATCTGCGGGCTCGGGCGGCGGCGCCGCTGGAACGGATGTGGGCGTTGCGCGACGCGGCATCCGCCGCGACGGACGCGGCCGACCTGGCGGCGGCCGTGGCCGGACTCGACACGGCGTTCACCGACTTCACCGGGCAGCCGCCGCGGCGGCGGCCGGGACAGACGTACGCCGGTCGCACCCTGTGTCACCTGGACACCAGTCGTGACCTCGACCTGCGGTTCGGACCACTGTTGTTGGACAAGCTCGCACCGCTGGAGCCGTTGCTGCGTTCGGCGCGCTGGCTCACCGCCGCGGTGGCCACCGCTCTGCACGAGGCGCTGCTCGGGCTGCACGCCGAACTCGCCGCCGACTCGGGCACCGCCGAGGTGCCACTGCACGACCTGTGGTTCCTGGCGCAGGGGCTGGTGCTCGGTGCCGACCGGCCGGCCGACGCGGTGGTGGCCGACTTCCTGCGCCGTTGGCACAAGGTGCTGGACCTCGACGGCGTGGCACCCGACGTCCGGGAGCTGACCCTCTCGACCGCGGAACTGACCCGACGGGTCGACGAGGCGTTCGAGGACACCGATCCGGGCTGGTGGGAGGCCCGGATCCACAGTCCGGACGTGCACGTGTGCGCGCCGGACTGGGCCGCCGTCCAGCGGGGCGACTACCGGCTGGTGCTCGGCGAACTGCACATGGCGATGGCCGCCTTCAACACCGACTTCTTCCGGCTCGGCCATCCGGCGCCGGACCGGCTCGCCGAAGCCCTCCGCGCCGACCTGCCCGAGCCCCGGGTCCATCTGCTGCTGCCCGACGAATGGCCGCGCAACTGCGCCCGTAACGCCAACTGGATCAAGGGTCCGCGGGACGTTCAACTGGCCTTCGCCCCGTCCGCCGGCGCCGACCGGGACCGGTTGCTGCCGGTGACCGGAGTGGTGGTGGTCGCCGGCCCGGACGGGCTTGTGGCCCGCGCCGCGGACGGTCGGACGTGGCCGCTGCTGGAAGTGTACGCCGAGCTGCTCAACATCTCGACGTTCGACACCTGGAAGTTCGCCGGATCGGCCGCGCACACCCCGCGGGTGGTGGTGGACGACCTCGTGCTGCTGCGCGAGACGTGGCGGACCACGGTGGGCGCCAGCGGACTGGCCGACGCGACCGGGGACCGGGAACGGGTCCTGGCGGCCCGGCGCTGGCGGCGGGACTGGGACCTGCCGGACCGGATCTTCGTCAAGATCGGCAGTGAGACAAAGCCCTTCTACGCCGATCTGGGCAGCCTGAGCTACGTGCGGCAGCTCTGTTCCATGGCCCGCGGCGCGCGGCAGGCACACGGCGAGGACGTCGAACTCACCGTCACCGAGATGCTGCCGGACGCCACGGACGCGTGGCTGGTCGACGCGGCCGGCGACCGGTACACGTCCGAGTTGCGGTTGCACCTGCGGGACGAGCGGACGCCCCGGCACGCCCGGCGACGGGACCCGGCGTGACGGAACGGGTCGCGATCACGGGCACCGGATGGCGGGTCTGGACCGACGCGCTGCTGCGCTCGACCGGGTTTCCGGCCGACGGGCTGACGGTGCTGTCCGCTCCGGACTGTGCCGCGGCGGCCGACGCGCTGCTGGTCAGCGGCTCTGACGAGGCCGACGCCGCGTACCGGAAGGCCTTTCGCGCCGCGGAGCTGGCCGGTGCGGAGGAACTGTCGGCGATCGCCGCCGACCCGCTGCTACGCGAGGCGATCACCTGGCAGAACCCCACCATGCTGGGGACCGTGGACGGGCTGCGCAAGACCGACCCGGCGGTACGCAACAGACGGCGCCGGGAGCGGGAACGGGCCGTCGTCCGCTACTGGCACCGCTACTGCGGCAAGAACGAGATGATCGGCTTCTTCGGTCCCATCTGCTGGGTACGTGTCGACCCCCGGCAGGCCGAACGGATCCGGCTCGACACCGGCCCCGGCCTGGTTCGTCGGCGGGACGTGGTGTTGGAGCGGTGGGTCGTGGCGGGGTACGCCGCTCGGCTGGCCGCCGACCCCCGGGTGCGCCGGTGGCTCTGCCCCACCACCGTCGCGGATCTGTCCGTCGAGGGCCGCACGGGGCTGCGTCCCGGCCGCCCACCGCTGGCACTCGGCCCGGTCGAGGTGATGGCGCTGACGCTGTCCGACGGAAGCCGGTCGGCCGAGCGGATCGCCGCGGCGTTGGCCGCCGACCCCGCCCTCGGCCTCCGCTCGCCAGACGACGGCTTCCTGGTGCTGGACCGGCTCGCCGAGCGTGGCCTCCTCGATTCGGGTGGCGACGTGCCGGTCGAGGTGGGCACCGAGGGACTGCTGGCGGAGCGGCTCGCCGCCATCGGCGACCCCGAGTTGCGGGCCGCCGAGTCGGCCGGGTTCGACCGGCTCCGCGCCGCGCGGGACCGGGTCGCCGCCGCCGCCGGCCAACCGACGACGCTCGCCGTCGCGCTACGGGACCTGGACGGCGAGGTGGAGAAGCAGACCGGCGGGTCAGCACGGCAGGGCTCCGGACAGATGTACGCCGGTCGCACCCCGTGTTACGAGGAGACCCAGCGTGACCTCGACCTGACCATCGGTGGGGCGTTGCTGGCCGACCTCGCGGCCCCGCTGGAACTGGTGCTGCGGATGGCGCGTTGGTTGACGGTGACCCTGGCCGACGCGTACCGGATCGCGCTCGACGATCTCGTCGACGGCCCGGACATGCGCCTGGGCGACCTCATGTATCTGGCGCAGGGCCTGTTCTGGTCCGGCCACGACCGGCCGGTCGACGCGGTGGGCGCCGAGTTCAACCGGCGGTGGTCGGCCCTGCTCGACCTCGCCGGCCTGCCGGCGGGCACCGCCCGGGTCGAGCGCGACGCCCATGACCTGGCGGCCCGGGTCGCCGAGCTGTTCCCGGCCGAGCGGCCCGGATGGTCGGCGGCCGTGTCGCACAGTCCCGACATCCAACTCTGCGCCCCGGACGTGGCGGCCATCAACCGGGGCGATTACCTCGCCGTTCTCGGGGAGTTGCACACGGCTCGGTGCACGCTGGACACCGCCGTGCCGTGGCACCCGGATCCGGCGGCGTTGTGGGCGGCGATGGCGGCGGACAGCGGCGGTCCCGACGTGCTTCGTCCCCTGTATCCCGTTGGCTGGCCGCGGCACACCGGCCGGGTTTCCATGTCGCCCGGTCCGTACGGTCGCCGGTTGGGCTTCGTGCCCGCCCCGCGACCCACCCGGATCCCCCTCGTCCCGGCGATGGCCGTGCGGCTGGAACGGCGCGCGGGCGAACTGGTGGCCGTCGAGCCCGACGGCCGGCGCTGGCCGGTGGTGGAGGTCTTCTCGGAATGGCTCGCGGTCCACTCGGTCGACGCCTTCAAGCTGCTGATCGCCGGAGCCCACCAACCCCGGATCACGGTCGGTCGGCTGGTTCTGGCGCGCGAGGCGTGGCGGCTGTCCCTGGGGGACACCGGCCTGGCGGACCGGCCCGGTGACGAGAACGCCTTCCTGACGGCGCGCCGGCTGCGCGGTCGGCTGGGTCTGCCCTACCGGGTGTTCGCCAAGATCGGCACTGAGGTCAAGCCGTGCTTCGTGGACCTGACCTCGCCGCACTCGGTCAGCACGTTCGCGGCGATGGTGCGGGCGGCGGCCCGCTCGGGCGGGCATGATGTGTCGCTGACCATCAGCGAGGCGCTTCCGGACGTCGGTGCGGCCTGGCTGCCGGACGCGGCCGGTCGGCGCTATTTCAGCGAACTACGCCTTCAGCTCACCGATCCGGCGCGTCCGGCCTGACCCGGGTATCGCCGCCGCTGGCGGCGGCGACCCGGGCCGTCGCCCGCTCCGGCACGGTCAGCTGACCGCTCGGGAGAACCGGCGGATCGCCCAGAACCCCCCGATCGCCCCCACTCCCAGCACGATCACCAATGCCCGCAGCAGTGCTGTGGTGGTGATGTCGCCGCCGAACAGGCCGCGTGCCGCCTCGACCGCGTAGTAGACCGGGTTGGCCCGGGCCAGCGTCTGCAACCAGTCCGGTGCGAACGCGATCGGGATGAGGATCCCGGACAGCAGCATGAGCGGCACGTTGACGATGTTCGCCAGGGAGGCGAGCGTCGTCTCGGACTCCACCGTGAGCGCCAGCGCGTAGGACAGCGACGTCGCGACGAACGCCACCGTGCACATCAGCAGGAAGGTGAGCGCCAGCGGCACGACCCGCACCGGCAGCCCGAACGGGATCGCCACCACCACCAGGATCAGCGCCTGCATCAACAGCATCAGGATGTCCCGACCGCAGCGGCCCAGGAGCAGCGCCGAACGGCTGACCGGGGTGACCCGCATCCGTTCGATGAGGCCGGCGCGTGCCTCGCTGACCAGACCGATTCCGGCGAACAGCGTGCCGAATACGGCGACCTCGATGAAGATGCCGGGCAGGAAGGTCGCGTACGACTCCTTGCTCGACATCCGCAGCGAGCGTTCCCACAGGGGCCCGAAGAGCACCACGAAGTACAGTGGCTGGGCCAGGCCGAGGATGGCCCACAGCCGTTGCCGGCTGCTGATCCGCAGCGACTGCACCATGATGACCCATGTGTCGTAGCCGAGCCGCATCCGTGATACTCCCTTGATCTCGCTCACTCCGCCTGGTCCCGCAGCGACCGACCGGTGCGGGCGAGGAAGACGTCGTCGAGGCTGGGCTGGTGGACCTCGATGCTGGTGATCCCCACTCCCCCGTCGTACAGGCGGCGGAGCAGCAGCGGCGCGGTCTCGGCGCCCTTCGCCACCACCAGCCGCAGCCGCCCGTCGACCACCTCGGCCTCGCGTACCGCGGGTTCGTCGCGCAGCAGCCCGGCGGTCCGCTCGGGGTCGCCGTCCACGCCGAGGGTCACCAGGTCCCCGGCGATCCCGTCCTTGAGCGAGCGGGGCGTGCCGAGGTCGACGATCTGGCCGTGGTCGATGATCGCGACCCGGTCGCAGAGCGCGTCGGCCTCGTCCAGGTAGTGGGTGGTGACGACGACGGTGGTGCCGGTGTCCCGCAACCGGCGGACCTCGTCCCAGAGATGGGCCCGGCTCTGCGGGTCCAGACCGCTTGTCGGCTCGTCCAGGAAGACCACCCGCGGCGCGTGCACGATCCCGAGGGCGATGTCCACCCGGCGCCGCTGCCCGCCGGAGTAGGTGCGGCACAGCCGGTCGGCGAACGAACCCATGCCGAAGTCGCGGATCGCCTGGTCCGCGCGGCGGGCGGCGGCGGCCTTGCGCATCCCGTACAGCCGCGCCTGCATGATCAGTTCCTCGCGGGCGGTGAGCGTGCTCCACGTCCACTGGCCCTGCGCGACGAAGCCGATCCGCCGGCGCACCTCCCGCGGGTCGCGAGTCACGTCGACACCGGCGACCACGGCGGTGCCGGAATCGGGCCGGGTGAGCGTGGTGAGGATGCGCAGGAAGGTCGTCTTACCGGCGCCGTTCGGGCCGAGCAGTCCGAAGATCTCACCGGCACCCATCGTGAGGTCGATGCCGCGTACCGCCTCGACGGTCTGCGACCCGGCCCGGTATGTCTTACGGATCCCGTGGGTCTCGATCACGACCGTGACTCCCGCGCATCACCCGACACCGGCCCGTCACCGGCCGTCGCGTCATCCGACACCGGCCCGTCACCGGCCGTCGTGTCACCCGACACCGGCCCCGTCACCGCCCCGTCGCCATCGAGTGCCGCGACGAGGGAACGGGGGCGCAGGTCGGTCCACCGCGCCTCCACAAAGGCCAGAGCGGCGTCCCGGGGGCCCGCCGGCAGGGTCACCGTCCACCCGGCCGGCACGTCGGCGAACTCGGGCCAGAGCGAGTACTGCCCCTCGTCGTTCACCAGCACCAGGAACGAGCCGTCCGGGTCATCGAACGGGTTGGTCACGAGCAGTCTCCTTCGGTGGCGGTGGCCCGGTAGCGGGCCGGCGTGGGCGCTGGATGCGGTCAGGGGTATCGGCGCAACGCCTCGTCGACCGCCGGTCCGATCCGCGCCAGCGCGGCCGGTGCCGTCATCCCGTCGTGGTCGCAGTCCACCGCCTGGACGCGCAGGTCGCCGTCGAGGTGGCCGTCCCAGGCGTCGACCGGCGCCCCGGACCGATGCTCCCGGGCCGCGGTGAACAGCAATGTCTCCCCCTTGTAGTGGCCGGGCCGGAACGCCCGGGCCAGCCGGAAATGCCGCTCGATCAGCGCGGCGGCGCCCGCCTGCCGCGCCGGGTCGACCACGGCCAGCGCCTCCGTCGGGACCTCGCCCGGTTCCCGGGCGCCGGTGGCCGGGTAGGCGTCGAGCAGCACCAGCAGCCCGGGGTCGGCGCCCGCGTCCCGCGACCGGACGGCCATCTCGTGTGCCACCAGCCCACCGAACGACCAGCCGAGCAGATGGACCGGTCCACCACGGACGATGCCCCGGATCCGGTCGAGATAGTCGACGGCCAGGTCCGTCACGCTGGCCGGGTCGGCCGCTCCGCTGAGGGCCGGTGCCTGCAGCGCGTACACCGGCCGGTCGGGGTCGAGATGGCCGAGGAGTCCCGCGTACCCCCAGCCCAGGCCGAGGACCGGATGCACGCAGATCAGCGGTGCCCGACCGCCGTCCGGACGCAAGGGGAGCAGCGGAGCGTAGTCGGCGGACCGGTCCCCGCCGCGCAGCCGGCCGGCCAACCGGCCCGGGGTGGGGCGATCCAGCAGGTCGCGCAGCGTCAGGTCGGCGCCGAGGGCGGTCCGGGCCCGAGCGACCAGCCGGGCGGCGAGCAGTGAATGCCCTCCCAGGGCGAAGAAGTCGTCCTCGACACCGACCTCCGGCCGGTCCAGCACCTCGGCGTACAACGCGCACAGCGCGGCCTCCACCGGTGACCGCGCCGGACCGGCCGTCGAGCGGACCTCGGGGGCGGGCAGCGCCCGCCGGTCCACCTTCCCGTTCGGCGTCAGCGGCAGCGCGTCCAGCACGGTGATCGCCGCCGGCACGAGGTATCCGGGCAGCGTTTCGGCGACGTCACGGCGAAGCCGGTCACCGTCGAGATGCTCGGCGCCGGTGACGAAGGCGACGAGCCGTTCGTCGCGTACGGTCGCCACGGCCCGGCCGACTCCCGGCAGCGCGGTCAGGGCGTGCTCCACCTCCGCCGGTTCGATCCGGTAGCCGCGCAGTTTCACCTGCTCGTCGGCGCGGCCGGCGTACTCGAACTGCCCGTCGGCCCGGCGCCGGGCGAGATCGCCCGTGCGGTACATGCGTTCGCCGGGCGCACCGAACGGGCAGGCCACGAACCGGGTTGCGGTGAGTCCGAACTTGTTCAGGTAACCGCGGGCCAGTCCCGCCCCAGCCAGGTAGAGCTCGCCGACGACACCGGGAGGCACCGGGTGCAGGGCGGCGTCCAACAGGTACGCGCGGGTGTTGGCCAGCGGCTGGCCGATCGGCGGGACGCTGTCCCCACCGGCCACCCGCGCGGCCGTGGACCAGACCGTCGTCTCGGTCGGACCGTAGAGGTTGGTCACCGGCGCGCCGAGCGCCGCCAGGCGGTCAGCCAGCGCGGCCGGCAGCGCCTCGGCGCCGACGAACCGGCGGACCCGGCGGCACAGCTCCGGACGGTCGTCCAGCAACGCCTGCCAGAGCGCCGGGGTGGCGTGCACCACGGTGACGCCGGCACGGCTGGCGAGGTCGGCCACCGCCCTCGGGTCGCGCTCCGCCGCCAGCACCACCGAGGCCCCGCTGACCAGCGGAGCGAACAACTCCGGTACGGACATGTCGAAGGCGTGCGAGCTGACCGCGAGGAGCCGGTCGTCCGGTCCCAACCGGAACTCCTCGACCATCGCGTGGACCAGGTTGGTCATGGCCGCGTGCCGGATCACCACCCCCTTGGCCGGTCCCGTCGAAGCGGAGGTGTAGATGGTGTAGGCCGCCTGGTCGGGGTGCACCGGTTGGCGCACCACCGCACCCGCCCAGCCGGTCGAGTCGGTCGGATCCGCCCGGTACGCCGAGACGGGCCGGTCGGCCGGCTCCGCCGGGTCGGCCTGGTTCGTCGGCTCGACGGGGCCCGGCCGGTCGGCGGGAGGCCGGTCGACGAGCAGGCGGCGCGGCCCGACGTCCGGAGGCAGCATCGTCGCCGTCGCCGCGTCGGTGACCAGCAGTGAGCTGCCGGCGTCGGTCAGTACCTGGCGCACCCGTCCGGCCGGGTGTCGCGAGTCCACCGGCAGGTACGCCGCACCGGTCGCCAGCACGGCCAACAGGGCGGCCAGCAGATCCGGCGTGCGCGGAAGCGCCACCGCGACCAGGTCCTCCGGGCCGACGCCGTGGTCCCGCAACCGGACGGCCAGCTCGTCCGCGCGGCCGGCCAGCCCGGCGTACGTCCAGGTCCGCGTACCGGTCGTCACCGCGGGTGCCGTCGGACGTCGGTCGGCCTGTCCGTGGAACCACTCGACCACCGATCCGGGGGGAACGGTCCACGTCGTGTCGTTACCGGACCACACCGCGGTCCGCCGTTCCTCGGGCGTGAGCAGCGGTAGCCGTCCGATCGGCGTGTCCAGATCGGTGACCGCCGCGGCCAGCAACGTACGCAGCCGGACCAGTAGCAGGTCGGCGGTGGTCCGGTCGAACAGGTCCGCCGCATAGCCCAGATGGCAGGCGATTCCGTCGGCGCCACCCGCCGGTCCGCGCCGCTCGACGCATTCGAGGAAGAGGTCGAACTGCGCCGAGTCGGGGTCCACCGGCGCGGGCGCGTCGCCCGCCGAGGTGGTGGTGGTCTGCACCGACACGACGACCTGGAACAACGGGTGCCGGGCCGGGCTGCGGGGCGGATTCACCGCCTCGACCACCCGTTCCAGTGGCACGTCCGCGTGGTCGAACGCGGTCACGTCGGTGGCCCGCACCCGGTCCAGCAGTTCCCGGAGGCTGGGGTCTCCGGCGGTGTCGGTGCGCAGCACCACGAAGTTGACGAAACAGCCGACCAGCTCGTCCAGCACACTGTCGGTGCGGCCCGCGACCGGAACACCCAGCGGAATGTCCACCCCGGCCCCGAGCCGGGTGAGCAGCGCGGCCAGGCCCGCCTGCACCACCATGAACAGCGTGGTGCCGGTCGCCCGGGCGGCGGCCAGCAGCCCGCGGTGCAGGTCCGCGTCGAGCAGCGTCGTGACGGTGCCGCCCGCGGCCGACCCACCGGCCGTTCGGGACCGGTCGACCGGCAAGGCGATCTCGTCCGGCAGCCGGGCGAGGTGCCGTCGCCAGTAGTCGAGTTGGTCCGCCTCGACGGCCCGGTTCGCCGCTTCCTGCTGGTGGATCGCATAGTCGGCGTACTGCACCGGCAGCGGGGACCAGGCGGGAACGGCGCCGGTGGCGCGGGCGGCCAGCGCCTGGCGCAGATCGCGCTCCAGCACGTCCATCGACCAGCCGTCGGCGGCGATGTGGTGCACGACCAGCAGCAGCACCGGTCCGGCCGCGGGTCCGCGTACCAGATGGGCGCGCAGCGGCGGCCGGGCGGTCAGGTCGAACGGCTGGCCGGCGAGCCGGCGCAGGGTGCTGGCCACCTCACCGTCGGCCGCGACGTGTGGCAGCGGCTGCGGTGCGTCGGCGGCCAGGACAACCTGCTCGGGCACCCCGTCGACAACCTGGTAACGGGTGCGCAGGATCTCGTGCCGGGCCACGACATCGGCCAGGCCGGCCGGGAGGACGGCACACTCGGCCTCGGTGAGCCGCATGGTGAGGGTGAGCCGGGCGGCGTTTGCCGGCCCGTGCAGTTCGTCGAGGAACCAGAACCGGCGTTGCGCGTACGACAGTGGCAGCGACGAGCCCCGTCGGCCGGACGTGACGGGGTGGCGCGGGGTGGCCGAACCGCGCCGGGCCAGTTCCTGGTCCAGGGTCGCGGCTGTGGGGTGCTCGAACACGTCCCGGATGGACAGCTCGACGTCCAGCGCGGCCCGGGTGCGGGTGACCAGCCGGGCGGCGGTGAGCGAATGCCCGCCCAGCAGGAAGAAGTTGTCGTCGGGAGATACCCGGTCACGGTCGAGCAGGTCGGCGAAGAGCCGGCAGAGGACCTCCTCGCGGGGATTGCGGGCGGCCCGCGCGGCGGCGGCCGGGCCGGCCGGCGCGTGGGCGGCGAGGGCCCGGTGGTCGACCTTGCCGTTCGGGGTGAGTGGCAGGGCGTCGAGGACGACGACGGCCGCCGGCACCATGCCCCGGGGCAGGCGTCGGGTCGCCGTGTCCCGCACCGCCGCCGGGTCCAGAGTGGCGCCGGTGCCGCGCGCCGCCACCGGGTCCGACGTGGCGCCGGTGACGAAACCCAACAGGCGGTCGTCGACGACGGCGGCCACCGCCTGGCGCACCCCCGGGTGGGCCGCGAGCGCCGCCTCCACCTCACCCAGCTCCACCCGGACGCCCCGGATCTTGACCTGGCCGTCAGCGCGTCCCACAAACTCCAGTTCCCCGTCCGCGCCCCAGCGGGCCAGGTCCCCGGTACGGTACATCCGGCTGCCCGGCGGCCCGAACGGGCAGGCGACGAAGCGGCCGGCGGTCAGGCCGGGCCGGCGCAGGTAGCCCTCGGCCAGGCTGGCGCCGGTCACGTACAACTCCCCCACGGCACCCCGGTCGACCGGACGCAGACCACGGTCCAGCAGGAACACCCGGGTGTTGGCGATCGGCCCGCCGATCGCCGCCGTCCCGGCGGGCCGCCCAGGACGGCACGTCCACAGCGTCACGCTGTCCCCCGCCTCGGTCGGTCCGTACGTGTTGACCATGTGCCGGTCCGGTGCCCACCGGTCGACCAGGTCCTGCGGGCAGGCCTCGCCGCCGACGACAAGCGTGGTCACCGTCGGCAGGCCGCCAGCGGGCACCGTGCCGAGGACCGCCGGCGTGAGTTGGGCGTGGCTCACCCTGGTGCGGGTCATCCATTCGGCGAGCGCCTCGCCGGCGAGCACCTCGCCGGCGGCCGGCAGTACGAGGGTCGCCCCGGCGAACCAGGCCGTGTACAGCTCGGAGATCGCGGCGTCGAAGCCCAGGGCCGCCAGTTGCGAGACCCGGGCCCCGGCCGGCACGGCGAACCGCTCGACCTGCACGGCCGCCATGTTCGCCAGGCCGGCGTGCGTGACCACGACCGCCTTGGGCCGGCCGGTGGAACCCGAAGTGTAGAGCAGGAATGCCGGCTGGGTGGGAGGCCCGTCCGGCGCCGGAGCCGCACCGCTCCCGGTGGCGGGCAGCGGATCGTCCAGATGCATCCGCGCGACGGTCAGGTCGGGCCAGCGTCGCCCGGTCGTCCGATCCGTCAGCAGCAGCACCGGCCGGGCGTCCGAGATCATGTACGCCACCCGCTCGGTCGGGTAGTCCACATCGACAGGCAGGCAGGCCGCACCAGACCGGGCCACCGCGAGAACCGCCACCGCCAGTCCGGTGCCTCGGGGCAGCGCCAGTGCCACCGCCGTGCCGGCCCGGGCCCCCCCCGCCCGCAGCACGGCCGCGAGCCGGGCGGCCGCCCGGTCCAGTTCCGCGTACGTCGACACGCCGTCCGCGGCGACGACGGCCGGCCGGTCCGGCGCGCTGGACGCGTACCGGGAAACGATGCCGGCCAGGGTGACCGGCTCCACCGGACGGTCGGGGCCACGGCCGTCGGCCGCGAGCGCGGCGTGTTCGTCCGAGGTCAGCGCGTCGAAGCGGGCCAGCGGTGCGGCCGGGCCGTCGGTGACCGCCGCCAGGAACCGGTGTACCCGGGCGGCCAGTGCCGCCGCCCGGTCACCGTCGACGAGGTCGGCGCGGTAGGTCAGCCGCAGGTGCAACCGGCGGCCCGGCACGACCGTGAGGTCCAGCGTGTAGTGGGTGACGTCCTCGGCCCGCAGGTCCTCGATGGCAGGACCCACATCGCCACCGCTGCCGCCGCCCAGCCGGTGCGCGTCCGGATAGTTCTCGACCACCATCGCGGTGTCGAACAGGTCGCCGTGCCCGGCCGCCCGCTGCACCTCGGCCAGGCCGACATGCTGGTGCGGCAGCAGCGCCGCCTGTCCGGTCTGGACCCGGCGCAGCAGGTCACCGAGCGGTTCGGCGGGTCGCAGCCGGACCCGGCTTGGCAGGGTGTTGATGAACAGGCCGAGCATCGTCTCGACGCCGGGCAGGTCGGCCGGCCGGCCGGCGACGGTGGTGCCGAACACGACGTCGTCGCGGCCGGTGTGCCCGGCCAGCACCACGGCCCACGCCGCCTGCACGGCGGTGTGCAGGGTGACACCCAACGCGCGGAGCCGGTCGGTGAGGGCGGCGGTCGCGTCCTCGGACAGCGTCACGGCGACCACCCGCGGACGGAGTGGGCGCCGGCGGGCCGCCTCGTCCGCGGCGACGTGCAACGGCCCGGGCAGCCCGTCGAGGGCCTCCCGCCAGGCGGCCAGGGCTGCGTCGGTGTCCTGGGCGGCGACCCAGCGCAGATACTCCCGGTACGGCGTCGGCGGGGGCAGGTCCGCCCCGGCGTCCGCGTACAGGGCTAGCAGTTCACGCAGCAGGATCGGGGTGGACCAGCCGTCGAGCAACAGGTGGTGGTTGGTGACCACCAGCCGGTGCCGGTCGCCGGGCAGCCGGATCAGCGTCGCGCGGATCAGGGGCGCCCGGTCGAGCGCGAAGCGGCCGGCCCGGTCGGCGGCGGCCAGCCGGTCGGCACCGGCCTCGTCCGCGACGCTCACCTCCCGCAGCGGCACCTCGGCGGTCCCGGTCAGCACCTGCACCGGGCGGTCGAGCCGGGTCTCCACGACGGCCCGCAGGTTGTCGTGCCGGCGGAGGAGCCCGGTGAATGCCTGCCGCAGCCGCGCGGCGTCGACCGGCCCGGCCAGGTCGATCACCAGCTGGACGTTGTAGACGTCGGGGGCCGCCGTGTCGTACGCGGCGTGGAAGGCGAGCCCTTCCTGCAGGGGTGACAGCGGCAGCACGTCGGTCAGGCCGGGGTGGTCGGCGGTCAACCGGTCGAGGTCGTGCTGGGTGAGCGTGACGAGCGGAAAGTCCGACGGGGAGTGACCGCCGTCGTCGGTGGCGGCCAGCAGGGCCAGTGCCCGCCGGAACGACTCGGCCAGATCGACGGCGTCCGCGTCACCCAGCAGGGCCGGTGCCCAGGTGAACGTGGCGGACAGGACTACCCCGTCCGGTCCGTCGACGGCGACGGCGTCGATCTCCACGGGATGGGGCAACGGCAGGTCGCCGGCGTCCATGGCGAGCACGTCGGCACCGGACAGGGGTGTCCACGGGCGGCCCGATCCGGCAGTGGTGTACCGGCCGAGATAGTTGAAGCCGAACTGGGGCGCGGGCCGGTCGCGCAACTCGGCGGCGGATCCTGGATCCAGGTGGCGCAGCAGCCCGTAGCCGCTTCCGGTGCCAGGTAACCGGCGCAGGTCTTCCTTGACCCGCCGGAGCGCCGCACCGGCCCCGGCGCCCACCGGCCCCGGGTCGAGCCGGACCGGATAGACGGTGGTGAGCCAGCCGACCGTTCGGGACAGGTCGGCTCGCGGGTCGTCCCGCCCGTGGCCTTCCCGGTCGACAAGCAACGGCGCGTCCGGCCGGTCGTGCCGCCGCCGCCAGCCGGCCACGGCGAGGGCGAGGGCGGTGAGCAGCACGTCGTCGACCCGGGCGTGGAAGGCTTGCGGCACGTCGGTCAGCAGCCGGGCGGCGAGATCGGAGTCGAGCTGGACGGTGTGCCGGCGGGCGGTGGCGTACGTGTCGCGGGCCGGGTCCAGCACCGCGCCGGGCAGCGGCGGATCCACCGGTTCGGTGATCGCCAGCCAGGAGCGCAGTTCCTCCCGCGGCACCCGGGCGGTGAGCGCCTTCGCCCACTGGCGGTAACTGGTCGGGACGGCCGGCGGTGGGGTGCCAGCGGCGGCGCTGGCCAGGTCGTCCAGCAGGATCCGCCAGGACACCGCGTCGACGACGAGATGGTGGGCGACGAGCAGTAACCGCCCGGTCTCGGTCGGCCCGGCGTCGAACCAGACCGCCGCGACCATGTCACCGGCGTCCGGAGCCAGACGGGCCCGGGCCGCACTGGTCTGCGCCTGGACCGTGGCGGCCAGCGTGCTGCCGCCCAGTCCGGCGACGTCGACCCGGGTCCAGCAGGCGGCGGCGCGCACCGCGTCCGTGGACCGGATCTCCATTCGCCAGTCCCCGCCGTCGCGCAGCAGTCGCGACCGCAGCACGCCGTGCCGGTCCAGAACCGTCTGCAGGGCGGTGAGCAGCCGGGACTCGGTCAGGCCGGCCGGGGTGGCGACCATCGTGGACTGGCTGTATCCGGTGATCGGACCACCGGTGTCCCGCAGCCAGGCCACGATCGGCGTCATCGGCACCGGGCCTGCCTCGTCGCCGACGTCCGCGACCGTGCTGTCGACCGGGCTGGCGACCGCCGCCAGCGCGGCGGGTGTCCGGTGCCGGAACACCGCGTCGAGGGCCAGCCCCAGCCCCGCGGAGCGGGCCCGGCTGACCAGGTGCAGCGCCCCGATGCTGTCGCCGCCCAGGTCGAAGAAACCGTCCTGGCCACCGACCGACCGTCGGCCGAGGACCTCGGCGAACAGCTCCCGCAGCAACGCCTCGCGGGGGTCGGTGGCCGGCGCGTCGGCCACCGCCGGCTCCGTCACCGGCGCGGGCAGGGCCGCCCGGTCCACTTTGCCGTTCGGCGTCAACGGCAGCGCGTCCAGGACCACCACGCTGGCCGGGACCAGGTGCCGGGGCAGCCGGTCGGTGAGGATCCGGTGCGATTCCCGGGGATCCGGCTCGTCGCCGGTGACATAGCCGACGAGGCGGCCGTCCCGAGCCACCGCGACCGCCTGACGTACCCGGGGAAGCCCCACGAGTGCCGCCTCGACCTCGCCGAGTTCCACCCGGATGCCGTGCAGTTGCACCTGCCCGTCGCCGCGGCCGAGGAATTCGAGGTGCCCGTCCGGTCGCCAGCGCACCAGGTCACCGGTGCGGTACATCCGGCTGCCCGGCGGTCCGAAGGGGCAGGCCACGAAGGACTGGGCGGTGAGCGCCGGCCGGCGCAGGTAGCCCCGTCCGAGGCCGACCCCTTCGACGTACAGCTCCCCGACGACTCCGACGGGTACCGGGCGCAGGTGCTCGTCGAGCACATGCGTGGTGGTCGCCGGGACCGGTCGGCCGATCGGCGTCGTCGGTGGCACCGGGCCGTCCGGCGCGAGCCAGGTGGTGACGGTGTCCGCGGTCTCGGTCGGTCCGTACGCGTTCACCAGGCGACGGCCGGCGGCCCAGCGGTCGGCCAGCTCGCCGGGGCATGCCTCGGAGCCGACCACCAGGGTGGTGACCGTGGGCAGGCCGCCGATCGGCAGGCTGCCGAGCACGGCGGGGGACACCTGGGCGTGGCTGATCCGCTCGGTGGTCAGCCAGCCGGCCAGTGCGGTGCCGACCGGGACGAGGTCGGCGGGCGGAACCACCACCGTCGCGCCAGCCAGCAGCGCGGTCCCCAGTTCCGAGATCGACACGTCGAACGACAGCGAGGCCAGTTGCCCGAACCGCGCGTCGGCGGTCACCGCGAACCGGTCGAGCTGGCCGGTGATGGTGTTGGCCAGGCCGCGGTGGGTGACCAGGACGGCCTTCGGGATGCCGGTGGAACCGGACGTGTAGAGGGCGTACGCGGCCTGGTCGGGGTGTGGCCGGTGCACCGGCAACGGGGGGTGTGCCGGCGGGTC
Source organism: Plantactinospora sp. GCM10030261 (assembly GCF_042666615.1). Taxonomy (NCBI): domain Bacteria; kingdom Bacillati; phylum Actinomycetota; class Actinomycetes; order Micromonosporales; family Micromonosporaceae; genus Plantactinospora; species Plantactinospora sp. GCM10030261. The sequence goes on along the minus strand of NZ_JBHTDD010000007.1, from coordinate 147,293 downwards.
GTCGACGTCGACGCTGGGCAGCCCGGCCGGTGCGGGCACCGGACAGTTCCTGCTGGTCAGCCACAGCGTCGGTGTGGCGTCACCGAGCAGCAGTTCGATCCGGGCCGTCGGCAGTTGCGGGTCGATCGGCAGGTAGACGGCGCCGGTGCGCAGCACCGCCAGGAACGCCACGACGGCGGCGGCCGATCGGGGTACGCAGACGGCGACGATCCGTTCCGGGCCGGCGCCCCGGGCGGCCAGGGCCGCGGCCAGCCGACCGGCCCGGTCGTGGAGCTGCCGGTAGTCGAGGGTGGCGTCGGGTGCGGCCACGGCGAGCCGACCGGGGGTTCGTTCGGCCGCGGCGGCGAGCAGCAGGGGTAGGCACCGCGGGGGCGGGTCCACCCCCGGTCCGGTACGCCATGCCGCGAGCCGGCCGGCTTCGTCCTCGGTCAGCAGTTCGAGGCGGGACACCCGGGTGCCCGCGTCGGCGACGGCACCGTGGAGCAGCCGCAGGTAGCGACGCAGCATCAGGTCCGCGGTCGCGGCGTCGAACAGGTCGCTGCGGTAGACCAGGCGCAGGTCGGTGTCGGACAGCTCCAGGGCGAGATCATCCTTGGCCGTGCCGTTGTGGACCGGTTCGTTGCCGGAGTCCGGCAGGTAGTTGAAGGAGATCTGGCACAGCGGTGCCACGCCGGGGTCCCGGTCCGGCGCGAGGGCGTCGACCAGCACCTGGAACGGGGTTTGCCGGTGGTCGAGCGCGTCGGCCATCGCGTCCCGGGCCGCGCGGGTCAGCTCGGCGAACGACGGATCGCCCTGCACCGGCACCCGGATCACCAGAGTGTTGACGAACATCCCGATGAGCGGGGTGAGTTCCGGCAGGTCGCGCCCGGAGACGGGCACCGCCAGCGGGGTGTCCGGCCGTCCCGACATGCGCCGGAGCAGGGCGAGGAAGCCGGCCAGGTACACGGCGAAGGGGGTGGCGCCGGCGGTGCCCGCCAGGCCACGTACCGCCGCGGGTAGGGCCGCCGGCATCGGCATGCGTACCTGCCCGCCGCCGTGCCAGGACCGGGCCGAACGTGGCCGGTCGGTCGGCAGCGGGTGGACCCGGGGCAGGTCCGCGAGCCGCTCGCGCCAGTACCGCAGGTCGGCATGCCACTGCGGGTCGTCGGCCTGGCCGCGTTGCCAGGCCGAGTAGTCGGCGTACTGGATGGGCAGCTCCGGCAGGTCGGGCTCCCGGCCGGCCTGGCGGGCCCGGCACGCCTCGGTGATCTCGTCGCGGAACAGCAGGTAGGAGGCCGCGTCGAAGATCGCGTGGTGCGCGACGAGGACCAGCCACCAGTCGGCGGCGGCGACCCGGACCAGCGTCGCCTTCCACAGTGGTGCGTGGTCCAGCGGTAGCGGCGCCGCGCTGTGCGCCTGGATCAGCTCACCGACCTGGCGGTCGGCGGCGGCCCGGTCGTGCCCGGAGAGGTCGACGTGGACCAGGTTCAGGTCCACCCGTTCGTACACGACCTGTTCCACCCGGCCGTCCTGGTCCGCCCGCAGCGCGGTCCGCAGCGTCTCGTGCCGGGCCACGACCTGCGCCAGGGCCGCCTCGATGGCGGTCGGGTCCAGGGCGAGATCGAACAGCGGGACGGCCGCCGGCACGTTGTAGACCGGCTCGCCCTCACTGAACCGGTCGGCGAACCAGATCCGCTCCTGGTCGTACGAGGACGGGAAGGCCCATTCCTTCATCGGCGCAGACGCGGGATCGTCGGTGCGTTGGCCGGACGGCCGGTGGCGTCGGGCCCGCCCGGGTCGGTCCGGCCGGCGGTCGGGGCCCGGGTGGCTCCGCCGTCGGCTGACCGGTCAGCGGACGTCCGATCGGTGGTGGCCGTCTCCCGCAGGCGGCGCGCCACGGCCGCCTGACCGGCGACCGTCGGGGCCTCGAACAGGCTGCGCATCGGGACCCGGACCCCGGTGGCCTTCCGGGTCTGCGCGATGAGCTGCACGGCCACCAGCGAGTTCCCGCCAAGTTCGAAGAAGTCGTCGTCCGTGTCGACATCCGGCACACCGAGAACCTGCCGCCAGACGTCCGCGATGGCCGCCTCCAGGTCGGTTACCGGCGCACCACTCGTCGCCGGCTCGCTGACGCGTTCCTCCACCGTCGTCACCGACAGCCGGTGGGCCAGCAGATCGGCGACGGTGCGGGGGTGGACGACAAGTTGGGCGCCCGCCTCGGCGGCCAGCGCCCGGCGGAACGCCTCGGCGCCGTCGACCGGGGCGATCGACGCGGCCCCGGGCCCGCCGGACGGCACCACGGCCGAGGCCACCGGGGCCGGGGCGGTCGGGACCGGCGTGGTCGGAGCCGGGGCGGCCGGGACCGGGGAGATGGCGGCGCCGTCCACCCGGCGCAGCACGAAGTCCTCGATCTCCACGAGCACCCGCCCGTCAAGGTCGGCGAGGGTCAGGTCGGCGGCGACCACCTCCGTGCCCTCTCCCGGTCGGTAGGACAGGTGACTGTGGAATCGCGCCGGCAAGGGTGCGTGCACCACCACCCGGCCGTAGCCGAGGGGGAGATAACTGCCGTCACCGCGACGCTTGCCGAACGACGTGGCGACGTCCAGCAGGGCCGGGTGGAGCACCCACCGCTCCAGGTCCGCCAGGGCCGCCGGCGGAGCGGAGACGACCGCCAGTTCCTCCCCGTCGCCCGCGAGGTGCCGGTCGAGAGCCGCCCACCGCGGGCCGAACGAGACCAGACCGCTGTGGCTGTCCCGCGGACCCGTCACGTCCCGGCACCGTGCGGTGACGGCGGCCGGGTCGAACGGCCCCGGCCGGGCCGTGGTCCACCGGGCCGAGCCGTGGACGGCGGCCGGGCCGTCGCCATCGTCCCGCACCGTGAACTCGGCGGTGTCCGCCGTCACCTGGACGGTCACCGTGTACCGGGTGGACGCGCCGTCGGGCACGCCGAAGGGGCGCAGGAAGGTGACGTCACCCAGCTCCAGCACGTGCCCCGGGGCCGGAGCGGGGAGCAGTTCGGTGACGGCGGCGCGAGCGGCCTCCAGGTGACCGGTCCCCGGCACCACGGGCATCCCGTTGATCCGGTGCTCGTCCAACACCCAGTGGGTCTCCGGGGCCAGCGACCCGGTGCACTCTCCCGCGGTCCGCTGGGTGAGCATCGGATGCGACATCGGCTCGACCACCGGTTCGCGCAGCGCCGCCAGCGCGGGTGGGGTGGCCGTTTCCACCGCCATGCCCACCTCCGACCAGCCGCCCCAGTTCAGCGACAGCACCCGCGTGGGCCAGCCGTGTTCGCTTCGGGCGAAGGCGTCCATGAAGGCGTTGGCGGCGCAGTAGTCGGCCTGGCCGAGCGCACCCGCCACCGAGGTGATCGAGGAGCACAGGGCCACGAAGTCCAGGGGTAGGTCGCCGAAGGTGTCCCGGAGAGCCAGGGTGCCGAGCACCTTCGGCGCGAGCACGTCACGGGCGGCGGCCGGCTCGCTGACCTCCAGCATCGCCCCGCCAGGCAGGCCGGCGGCGTGCACGATCCCGTCGAGCCCGCCAAACTCGTCGAACGCCGTCTGGCGTACCCGGGCCAGTGCCGCGGCGTCGGTCACGTCGGCGGTCATGGTGACGACCCGCGCCCCGGCGGCTTCCATGCGGAGGATCGCCCCGATCGCCCGCCCTACCGTGTCGTTCGGACCGCTCGCCGCCCGGTCGGCCCACTCGTGGCGCGGTGGCAGGGAGCGGCGGCCGACAAGCAGCAGCCGGGCGCGTGACCGGACGGCGAGGTCCTCGGCGAGGGTGATGCCGATCCCGCCGAGCCCGCCGGTGATCAGGTAACGCCCCTCCGGGCGCGGACCACCGTCATCGGTGGCGGGCAGGACCAGTTGTTCGTACCCGCGCAGCCAGCGGCGGGTGCCGCGCAGGGCGACCTCGGGTTCGTCGGTGCGGGTCAGTTCCGCGACGAGCGTCGTGGCCGGTACCGACTCGTCCACGTCGACCCGCCGGACCGACAGGTCCGGCAGTTCCAGCGGAGCGACCCGGGCGACCCCCGCCAGCGTGGCCTGGAGGGGACTCGTCAGGTCGCCACCCAGGACGTCCTCGGTCGATCGGGTGACGAGGACCAACCGGACCCGGCCGGACGCGCCGGCGGCGGCCACCGCCTGCGTGAGCCGCACCGCACTGAGGTAGCCGAGCTCCTGCGCCCGCCAGACGGCGTCGACGCCGGTGTCGGTGTCGGTGTCGGTGTCGGTGTCGAGCGTCCACGCGTGCACGACGGTGGTCGGTTCCGGCGCCTCGGCCAGCCCGGCGACGAGCCGGTCGTAGGCCGCCCGGTCGGCGGGCGGGAGCTGGTCAGGGCCTGATCCCGGTCGTACCACGGTCACCGGCACGTCCGCGCCACGCAGCGCCTCGGCGAGGGCCGCGCCGCGCGGGCCGGCCGCGAGCACCAGGTGTGGACCGGTCGGACCGGTCGTGGTCGTGGTGGCGTGCTGTCGCCACACCGGAGCCGCGAACCAGTTGTCCAGTGGGAGCGGTCCGGTCGCCGCCGCGGGGGCGGTGGTCCGTGAGGCCGGTGCCGCCGGCCGCTGGATCACCGGCGCGGTCGCGTCCACCCAGTACCGACGGCGTTGGTAGGCGTAGCCGGGAAGGGGAATCCGGACGGCCGGTCCCCCGGGCGCCGCACCGTCGACCGGTACGCCGGCCGCCCACAACGTCCCGACGGCCTGGCAGAGCGTGGCGAGGTCACCGGTGCGCTCACCGATGCCGGGGAGGCTGTGCACGGCGGTGGCGCCGTCACGGCCGGTCTGCAAGCGGGCCAGACCGGTGAGTTGCCGGCCCGGCCCACATTCCAGCAGCACCGGCGGCGCTCCGTCGAGCACCGTGGCGAGCCCGTCCCCGAAGCGCACCGGCTGGCGTACGTGCCGCGTCCAGTAGTCGGGGTCGACCGCCTGCTCGCCGGTGATCCAGGTGCCGGTGACGTTGGACACGAAGGGCAGGCTGGGCCGGTGCCGGGGAACCGCTTCGACAAGCGCCGCGAACCGCGGCAGCATCGGTTCCATCATCGCCGAGTGGAAGGCGTGCGAGGTACGCAGTGGCCGGCAGCCCACCCCGTCCGCCTTGAGCCGTTCGGCGAACCGGGTGACGTCCTCGCCCGGACCGGCGACCACACAGGTCCCCGGCCCGTTCACCGCGGCCACCGCGAGTTCGGTGGGTAGCCCCGGGACGACGTCCGCCTCGTCGGCCTGGACGGCGAGCATGGCGCCCGGCGGCAGCTCCTGCATCAGCCGGCCCCGGGCGGCGACCAGCCGCAGCGCGTCGTCCAGGGCGAACACCCCGGACAGGGTGGCCGCGACGTACTCGCCGATGGAGTGGCCGACCAGGGCAGCGGGGCGCACACCCCAGTGCTGCCAGGTACGCGCCAGCGCGTACTCCAGGGTGAACAGGGCCGGCTGCGCGTACCGGGTCTGGCCCAGCAGTTCCTCAGCGGCGGTACCGCTGGCGAACATCACGTCGCGCAGGTCGAGGTCGAGGTGCTCCTTGCCGATCGCGACGCACTCGTCGACGACGGCCGCGAACTCCGGCTCGGTGCGGTACAGCTCGGCGCCCATTCCCGCGTACTGCGCGCCCTGGCCGGACAGCAACAGCACCACCCGGGGTTCACCGTCGGCGGCTCCGAGGCGCAGCCGCTTGCGGTCGCGCAGCGCGGCAGCCGCGTCGGCCGGCCCGCTGGCGACCACGTATCCGCGGTGCCGATGCTGGGTCCGGCCGGCCGCCAACGTGTACGCCACGTCGGCCAGGTCGACGTCGGTGGCCTCCGCGAGGTGGGTGGCGAGCCGGTCCGCGGTGTCCCGCAGCGCCGTCGGGGACGCTGCTGACACCCGCAACAGGTACGCCGGCCGGTCCGTCGCCGGCCGCGCCGGCCGCGCCGGCGGCTCCTGGAGGATCGCGTGCGCGTTGGTGCCGCCGATGCCGAACGAGCTGACGGCGGCCCGCCGTGGCCACGTTTCCGCGGGCCACCCGGCCACCGAGGTGACCAGGTGGAAGGGGGTGCTGTCGAAGTCGATGGCCGGGGTCGGCTCCTCGATGTTGATGGTGGGCGGGACGATCCCCCGCTCCACGGCGAGCGCCGCCTTGATGAAGCCGATGACGCCGGCGGCCTGGCTGAGGTGGCCGATGTTGGATTTCACGGTGCCCAGGCCGCACCAGCCTCGGTCGTCGGTGTCCGCGCCGTAGGTACGGGACAACGCCCGTACCTCGATCGGATCGCCGAGAGCGGTGCCGGTGCCGTGCGCCTCGACGTAGCCGATGGTGCGCGGGTCGATCGCCGCCGCGTCCAGCGCCTGCTCGATGACCTCGGACTGCCCGGCGACGCTTGGCGCGGAGAAGCCGACCTTCGACGCGCCGTCGTTGTTCACCGCGCTGCCGAGCACGACGGCGCGGATGGTGTCCCCGTCGGCGAGCGCGTCGGAGAGCCGCTTGAGCATCACCACACCGACGCCGCTGCCCCACAGAGTGCCGCTGGCCTCCGCGTCGAACGGGCGGCAGTGGCCGTCGTCGGAGAGGAACCCGTCACTACCCCGGTAACCGACTCCGTGCGGCAACTCGATCGACACGCCGCCGGCCAGGGCCGCGTCACACTCGCCGGCGCGCAGCGCCTCGCAGGCCAGGTGAATCGCGACAAGCGACGTCGAGCAGGCGGTGTGGACGGCCATGCTCGGGCCGCGCAGGTTCAGCTTGTACGACGCCAGCGTGGTCAGGTAGCTCGGCGAGTTGCCGACCGCGACGGCCAGACTGTTGCGGTGGGCGGCCCACAGCTGCTCATCCGCCGCCAGGTACTCCCAGTGGTACTGGTTGCCGCCGGCACCGCAGAACAGGCCGATCGGGCCCGGGAACCGTGCCGGATCGCAGCCGGCGTTCTCCAGGGCCGCGTGCACGGTCTCCAGCAGCAGCCGGTGCTGGGGATCGGCCAGCCGCGCCTCCTGTTCGGTCATCCCGAACAGCTCGGTGTCGAAATGGTCCATCTTGTCCAGCACCGGTGCGGCCGACACCCAGCTCGGGTCGTCCAGGTCGGCCGACGCGGCGCCGCGGGCCAGCTGTTCCTCCCGGTCGAACCGGGAAACCGACTCGACACCATCGAGGAGGTTGCGCCAGAACCCTTCGACATCGGTGGCGCCCGGCACCCGGGCCGCCATGCCGATGACCGCGACGGGCTCGACCGGTGCCAGGTCTTCAGATGTCATTCGCGCTGTCCCCCCGTGGGTGTCGAATCGTCCGCTGGCTGCGGCGCGGCGGCCCTGCGTACGGCGGCGGACAGTTCCGCCGCCATCAGTGCGCCAAGTTCATCCAGCCCGTCGTTGAGGAAGAAGTGCCCACCGGGCACCAGGTGCAGGTTGAAGCCGGCACCCGCGTGGCGACTCCACTGGGCCACCACCGAGGCCCGCACCCGGTCGTCGGACCGGCCGGCGAACGCCACGAGCGGAACGGGAAGAGGTGGGGACGGCACGTACCGGCGGCTGTCCAACCAGGCGAGATCGGCCCGCAGGGCGGGCAGCGCCAGCGCGATGAGTTCCGGCTCGGCCAGGAGGGGGCCGGGAATCCCGCCCGCCTCGGCCAGTCGAGCGGCGAGGTCCTCGTCGGACAGCGTCGACAGTCCGTCCAGCGGCCCGTCCGGCGGCAGGTGCGGCGCCCGGCATCCGCCGACCGCGAGCAGGACCGGCAGGGGCGACCCTCGCTCGCGCAGCAGCCGCACCACCTCGAACCCCAGCCGGGCACCCATGGAGTGTCCGTAGATGGCGAAGGGGCGATCCGCGTCAGCCCCGATCGCCGCCGCGACCTCGGACGCGTCGAACTCGGCCGGCTCACCCAACCGGCCTTCCCGGCCGGGCAGCCGCACGGCGACCACGTCGACATCGTCGCCCAGCGTCGCTGGCCAGCTACGGAAGGAGGTGGCACCGCCTCCCGCGTACGGCAGGCAGTACAGCCGCACGGTCGCCCGCGGCCGTGGCTCCAGCCGCGCCAACCACGTCGTCAGCCCCCCGCCCGTCAGCACCGCGAAATGTTGTCATGTCATCTCCACCGGGACAAGTCTGTACTGGTCGGCCTCGGTGCCCCAAGGCGATCTCCACTGTGGCCGTCGGACGGATGTTCGCCTAGGGTGCCCCTCATGACCATGCCGACGGTGACGATCGTGTTCCCGCCCGCCGCAGATCCGTCACTTCCCTACGGAGCCCTGCCGTTGCTCGGTGCGGTGCTCCGCCGCGCCGGATACCGGGATGTCACGCTGCGCGACGTCAACCTGGAGGCATTCGACGACCTGCTGCGTCCGGAGGCGCTGCGGACCGCGGCCGACCGGGCAGCCGGAAGCGTCCCCGAGGCGATTGTCGACGAGCTGGTCGCGGAGATCGACGAGGCCCGGCGGGTGCTGCGGGATCCGGTCGACTTCTACGACCCGGCCAAGCTGCTGTACGCCAAGCGCGTCTTCCACCTGGCCAGCGAACTGGTCACCGCCGGGCACCCCGACCTGTCGTTCGGCAAGTACTCCTACTCGGCGGCCCCGTACGACTCCTATGCGGACGTCGACGCCGCGGTTAGTCGGGACGGTGGACCGCTGGCCGAATACTTCCGCGCGGTCACCGTTCCGTCGCTGCTCGCCAACCGGCCGACCGTGATCGGGCTCTCGGTGCCCTACTTCTCCCAGCTGATCCCGGCGTTCCTGCTCGCCGAGGCGATCCGCGAGCAGGACCCGGACGTGCACATCACCTGCGGTGGGCCGGTCATCACCTGGGGCAAGGAGGTGCTGTCGGCGGATCCGCGATTCGGCCGCTGGTTCGACTCGTTCTTCGTCGGCGAGGCCGACCAGACGTTCCTGCACTTCGTCGAGGCGCTCGATGGCAAGCGAGACATGTCGTCGGTGCAGAACGTGGTGCGCTACGTCGACGGTGCGGTGATCTCCCAGATCGACGCGCGCTACCAGTTGGACCTCGACTGGTCACCCACACCGGACTTCACCATGCTCCCGCTGGACAACTACTTCGCCCCCAAGCGGGTGATCTGCCTCGTCCCCACCCGCGGCTGCTACTTCAACAAGTGCGCGTTCTGCAACTACGCCTTCATCAAGATGGCGCCGTACCGGATGCGGTCGCCGGAGAAGATCGCCGCCGACATCGCCGAGATCCAGCGTGCGTGCGGGGAGGACGTCTTCTGCTTCGAATCGGACGTGATCCTGCCCCGCCACCTCCGGGCGATCGCGGAGGCCATCAACGCCGCCGACGTGGACGTCCGCTGGCACGCCGTCGCCCGGTTCGAAAAGGGGTTCTCGCCGGACCTGTTCGCCACCATGCGCGAGGCCGGTTGTGTCCGGCTCTACATGGGGCTCGAGAGCGGGAACGACCGGGTCCTGAAGGCGATGGTGAAGGGCACCGACTCGAAGCGGATGGCGGACATCCTGGCGATGTGCCACGCGGCCGGGATCGCCGTCGAGGCCGGGGTGTTCAGTGATTTCCCGTCGGAGACGGCGGAGGAGGCGGAGGACACGTACCGGTTCATCCGGGACCACCGGCACGTCATCGCGCGGGCCGATGTCGGCTCCTTCCGGCTGCTCAAGGGAGCGCCGATCGCCGAGACACCGGAGCTGTACGGCATCACCCTGCGCGACGATCCGACGAAGCGGTGGCACCACCTCGAGTACGCGGACCAGGCCCCCAAGGAACCCACCGCCGGTCGTCGGGCCGCCGAACGGATCCAACGGTTGTACCCGGAGGTCGCCCTCGTGGACGTGCCCGAGGACATCCTCTACACCGCGGACCGGCGACCCGGCATCTTCCGGGACTTCTTCGACGCACCGGTGGACCAGTCGGCGGACGGACCGGAGGCCGCGGCCCGGCCGGCGGCGGTGCCCGGCGAAGCGGTGGTTCCCGATGGCACAGCGGCCCCTGACGGCACGCTGGTGCGCCTGGCCGAGGGCTGCGAACTCAAGCAGGTGCACATCACCAACTCCGGCGCCGTCCACTTCGCCGACGATCACCGCGCCACCTTCGAGGCCTCCGACTTCACCATCACCATCGCCGTGGACCGCGGACGACGCTGCGTATATCCGCTGCTGGGCGAGGAGGAGCGGGTGGTGTCCCGAGTTGACGACACCTGGCGGTCCCTGCACGACCTGGTCGGGACCGGCCGCCCAGGGGACGGTGCCGCCGTGGTGGCCCGGTTGTCCGCGCGCGGCCTGCTGGAGGTGACGGCCGACCACCGGGTGGCGCTACCGGCCGCCAGTGCCGCCCGGTAGCGGTGGTGCGCTCGACCAAAATTCGAAACAGGCCTCAGTGTTGTCGCCGCATCACCGCGCAGGCGCGGTTACTGCTCGCGGACTCGGTGATGTTGACCAGGTCCCAGCCGTGTGGCATCAGCATCTCAGCGGCTGCCATCACCGCGCTGACCTGGTCCATCCCGAGGCCACGCTCCGAGATCACGCTGAGCAACCGGAACGGGTATCCGCTGAGATCGGCCCGCCGCTCGAAGATCGCCTGCGCGCTGACGAACCGCCGCCGTGCGACCATGTCAGCCGTCTCCATCGCCACCATACGGAGACTGTAGCCACGTGGTCGACCGGCCCACCGAACGCCGGCCGTCCGATGCCGGCTCGACCCCACCAGCCCGACGCGGCGCGGCTCGGTCATCGCGGATCGGATGAGGGTTCGCCCAGGGCCGCGTAGCGGTCGAGCAGGATCGGGATTCCCGTGTGGAGCCACCACGGAACGTGCACCGTTCCCGCTGACATACCGTGGCCCGGGTCAAACTCCGGAACACGTACCGCCGCGTTGTTGTCGTGCCAGCTGATGTCGTCGTGGCTGGTGAGCGGTTCGCCGATGATCTGCTCGATGGTGTCCGCGAGGAGCGTCCGCAGGGTGGACCATCGCGCCGGCAATGGCGTGTCGGCGAACCGTCCGCGCAACTCCCGCCACAGGTAGGGGTCACCGCGCAGCCCGAACTGGACCGGCACCCGTTCGAACAGGGAGCCGACCGTGTCCGCGCCGACAGGCGGCGGGCACCGGAGCCACAGTGCCGCTCGAATCTGCCTGTGCACGGCTTGCTCGACCGCCACGAGACGCACCTCGTCGACCCGGGTCGCGGCGGTCGCGATGGTGTCGACCGCCGCCGCGATGGCATCGGCGCGTGGCCAACCGAGGGCACCCGTACCGATGAGTGGAAATGCGACTGTCCGGGCGTCGAGTTGGTCGGCGATCTCCAGCGCCCGGCGGTAGCACGACATCAGCAGGGACCGGTCGCGCTGCCCCGCGCGGTAATCCGGCCCGACCGTATGGACGACCCATCGGGCGGGCAGGGCACCGGCCGTCGTCCAGCCAGCGTCGCCGGTGGCGAGACCGTTCGGGAACCGGGCGACGCAGTCCCGCAGGATCGCCGCGCCTCCGCCACGGTGGATCGCGCCATCCACACCGCCGCCGCCTCGCACCGCCGTGGCGGTTGGGTTGACGATGACGTCGACGCTTTCCGTCGTGAGGTCCCCGAGGACAGCGGTGATGACCGGCATGCCGTCATTCTGCCGGCGGTCCGACTTCCTGATCTCGCCCCCGGGCGGTCGTCGGTGGCGTCATCACGGAAGGCCGGCCGATTCGGTGGGCGGACCGTCGCCGTATTCGACAACGACCGCCCTCAGGTACCGCGGGTTTGTCGGAAGGTCGGCCGCACCCACCGCGTACATCCGTGGGCTGCCGGGCGTTCCGGTGATCCCGTGCAGGCTCATGCCCACCGCGTCGGGCGGTTGTGGTGCCGGCGCGTCCACCCACGCGCCCGCGCCGTGCGTGGCGAGCGCGGCACCGGGCGCCGGAGCGTTCTCGATGAGCCAGGGCTGTCCGGTCGGGTCGGTCGCCACGTCGGGCAGCGCTCCACCGGGCGCGTCCCTGAGCACCTCGAACGAACTGCCGTCGCCGCGCACGGCCAATCCGCCGTCGCCGACCGCCCATAGTTCGCCGGACGAGCGACCCGTGAGCGCGGCGAAGTAGGATTCCTGTTCGTTGATGCCCACCTGGACCGTGCGCCAGCCGGAGCCGTTCCAGTGGAAGAGCAGCGGGCCTTTGAACCCGTTCCACGCGCCGTTGCCCGCCGCCCAGACGTCGTCCGGGCGGAACGCCTTGATCGCGGTGAAGGTGCAGAAGTTCGGCATGCCGCCGAAGGATGTGCCGCCGGTGCGGCATTCGGCGGGTGACTGGTGCGGCCGCCAGGATCGGCCGTCCCACTGCTCGATGATCACCTCGCTCATGTGGTTGCCCACCACCCAGGCGTGTCCCTCGACGACCGCGAGTCCGGTGATCAGTGCCTCGCTTCGGCCGTCGCCCCTCGGAAACGGCACCTCACGCCAAGCGGTCCCGTCATAGCGCAGGACGTGGGTCACCTGGTCCTGCGGGACGGCGGCGGCCGAGCTGCCCACCGCCCAGACGTTCGAGGGTGAGTCGGCCGCGACGAGGTCGAACCGCCCGTGCCACCCGATCGTCGGCAGCGCCGCACGTGCCCAGCGCGTCCCGTCCCACTGGAGGATCAACGGGGTGCCGGTGTCGTCTGGCCGTTCGGGGGAGTATGCCTCGCTGCCGACGGCCCACGCATGCGTGGCGTCCACCGACACGACGTCCCACAACACGCTCGTCGGCCCGGCCAGATCCGGCAGCGTGGCCAGGCGCCAGGCCGCTGCCGGGGCGGTGGCCACGCCGGCTTCGGGCGACCCGCTGGCATCGGTCACGGACGGGTCCGCGGGTGGGATCGAGGTGCTCGTGCCGGCACGTTCGACGGCACACCCCGTGACCAGCAGGACGGCGGCCAGCGTCGCGGCAACCTTGCGCATGGCACCGATGATCGCAGAGCGGTGCCAGCAACGGGTTCCCGGCAGCCCGTACGACCACCCGATCTGTGACGTTGCGAGATCCTGTACCGGCCGGCCCCACCGGTCGGTAAGGTCGTCCGGATGAATCTGGCCGCCACCGCCGCCCGACTCGGGGTACCCGTCGACGAGGTCGATCGCGTCCACCGGCTCGCCGGTGACCGGCCGTCGGCTCCGCTGCCCGTCAAGGCCGCCGCGCCCGCGATCCTGGACCGGCTCGCGGTACGGCCGGACGACGCCGCCGAGATCATGGTGGGCTGGCCCGAACCCGACTCTCCGCGGTGGACTCCGGAACTACGCTGGCTGCTCGATCGTTCGATCGCTCTGGTCCGCGCCGACCTCGGCGGCCACGGCTGGCTGCCGCCCGGCCCGGCGCTGCCACGCGAGCGAGGTCCCGCCTGGCGGCATCTCTACGTGTACGCGTACCTCGCCCTGGTTGGCGTCGTCCGGACCTATCACCGGACCCACGGCATCGCCGAAGCCGTGTCGTGGGGAACCCTCGCGGACCTGGGCCGCAACCTCGCGGTCGACCGCCGGATGCGCGGTGCGGGCTGGCCGGTCATGCAGAGCTGGCTGACGCTGCACGCACGCGGCGGGCTCTACGAGTTGGGCCGGCTGCAGCACCAGCGCGGCGGCACCGACATCAATCTGCACATCCCCGACTCGGGGCCGTTGACCCCGGAGGCGGTCGCGGCGTCACTCGACGAGGCCCGCGTGTTCTTCCCGCGCCACTTTCCCGAGGAGCGTTACCCGGCGTTCGCCTGCGGCTCGTGGCTACTCGACCCGCAGCTGCTGGAGTACCTGCCGGTGCACTCCAACATCGTCCGGTTCCAGCAGCGCTTCGAGCTGGAGCCCTACGAGGAGCCGGAGGGGTTGGACGCCGACGTCGAGGTACGCCGGTTCGTTTTCCGGGACCTGACCACACCGCTCGACCAGTTGCCGCGCCGCACCGTGCTCCAGCGCGCGGTCGTCGAGCACCTGAGGGCCGGGCGTCACTGGCAGTGGCGCCGCGGACGTTTCCCACTCTGAACGCGTGCCGCGCCAGCCGAACCACCGGCGCGGGACCGTCCAGGTCGATGAGTACGGGCGTCGTCCCGGCGGTGAGTCACGGCGAGCGGGGACGAGCGCGCTCCTGCGGTGGCGTGCCGCCCGCTGCTACCGGGTCGGTTGGAGCGCGTCGCGCCGATCGTCCGACGGTGTCCGGAAGGTTCGCCGGTAGGCGGTCGGTGGTACGCCGACGGTCCTGGTGAAGTGGGCGCGCAGACTGGCCGGTGTGCCGAACCCGCACCGGCTGGAGATCCGGTCGACGGGTAGGTCGCTGGTTTCCAGGAGCTGTTGCGCCTGCCGGATGCGTTGCTCCAGCAGCCACCGCAGGGGTGAGGTGTTCAGGGTGGTGGCGAACCGTCGTTCGAGGGTGCGCACGCTGACCTGTGCCCGGGCGGCCAGGTCGGTGGTGGTGAGTGGTTCGTGCAGGTTGTTGGTGGCCCAGTCGAGCAACTGGCCGAGCCAGTCGTCGCTGACCTTGGCCGGCGGGAGCCGGTGGTACTGGGCCTGCCCACCGTCGCGGTGCGGCGGGATGACCAGGCGGCGGGCGAGTTCGGCGGCGACGGCGGCGCCGTGGTCCATGCGGACCAGGTGCAGGCAGGCGTCGATGCCGGCGGCGGTGCCGGCCGAGGTGATGACGTTGTCGTCGTCGACGTACAGCACGGAGGGGTCCACCCGCACGGCGGGATAGCGGCGGGCCATCTCGTCGGCGTGCATCCAGTGCGTGGTGGCGCGCCGGCCGTCCAGCACGCCGGCCGCCGCGAGCAGGAACGCGCCGGAGCAGATCGACAGGATTCGGGTACCACGCTCGTACGCGGCGCGGACCACGGCGACCTGGTCGGTCGGCGGCTGGTCGTGGATGTTGGTGCAGGCCGGGACGATGAGCGTGTCCGCCCGGTCCAGGACGTCGAGGGTGTCGCTTCCGGTCAAGGTGAACCCCGCGGCCAGGGCGACCGGGTCGGCGCCGATGCCCACGACGGAGAACCGGTACCACGGTGAGGCGAGGTCGGACCGGTCGATGCCGAAGACCTCGCACGGTACCGCCGCCTCGAAGATCGGCATCCCCGCCGACACCACCATGACCACGTGATGGACCGCTGATCGCATGACGGGAATTTAGCGGGTGCTGTCGTTCACGGCACTCGCCCGGTCCAGTGCCGCCCGGCAGAGTTGTCGCCGGTGTTACCGCGCCGACGTCACTCGCGTCGGATCGGGTTTCCCCGTCGCCGCACGGCCGGCGATCGACCGGTTCCACACCCGAAGGGAATGTCGATGACGCACAACCAGACCGCCCCGGCACCGCTGAACCAGGTCACCGCCACACCAGCCGCGGAGCCGCAGGAGGCCAACGCCCATTTCCGCGGGAAGCTTGCCTTCGAGGTGGACCCGGCCGATGTCGCCAACGCGATCACCGCCGGCACCGTGGACTTCACAATCGTCGACTGCCGCTCCACCGGCAACTACACCAAGACCCACCTTCCCGGCGCGGTAAGCCTGCCCTGGGCGGACATCACCGAGGAGACGGCCGCCGGGCTGCCGCCCGGGCTGCTGGTCACCTACTGCTGGGGCCCGTCCTGCAACGCGGCGACCAAGGGCGCCGAGCGGCTGAGTCGCTACGGGCGGCAGGTCAAGGAGATGATCGGGGGCCTCGAGTACTGGGTCAGGGAGGGCCACCCGACCGAGGGACGCCGCCCCGTCGTGCGCGGCGAGGAGAAGCCGTTGGACTGGGGCCTGGTCGCATGAGTCCGCCGGCATCCACCGGACGGTCGCGGGATGGCTCGGACCCCGGCCCCGTATACCTGGTCACCAGCGCCGACCAGCCTGAACTCGGGACCGACGACCGGTTGCTGCACCAGGCGCTGCTGGCCGCCGGCGTACCGGTCACGGTGGCCGTCTGGACCGATCCCGACGTGCCGTGGCACGACGCCGCCGTCTGCGTCATCCGCTCGGTCTGGGACTACCACCTGCACCCGGAACGGTTCATCCGGTGGCTGAGCCAGGTCAGCACGGTGACCACCGTGCTGAACCCGCCGCGCCTGGTGGCCTGGAACACGCACAAGCGGTACCTGATCGGCCTCGCCGCGGCGGGCATCCCCACCGTCGAGACCGTCTGGATCACACCGGGCAGCAACGCCGACGTACGCCAACTGCTCGACGACACGGGTTGGGAACAGGCACTGCTCAAACCCGCGGTGTCCGCCTCGGCCTGGTTGACCGGCAAGGTGCGGCCCGGTGACGCCGAGGGACAGCGGCTGCTCGGACGGATCCTGAGGCACTGCGACGCGATGCTCCAGCCGTATCTGGCAACTGTCGACCGGGACGGGGAGGTGTCGGTCATCGTCATCGACGGGGCGGTCAGCCACGGGGTCCGGCGGAAGTCGGCCCTGACCGGCGATATCGAGGTCACCCGGCACGGGAGCCCACACGAGATCACCCCTGCGGAACGGTCCCTCGCCGAGCGGATCGTCGGCCTGTTGCCGGAACAGCCGCTGTACGCCCGGGTCGACCTGCTCCGGGACGACGCCGACCGGCTGCTGCTCGGAGAGTTGGAACTGGTCGAACCGGTTCTCTACCTCCGGCACGCTCGCCGGGCGCTCGACGGCCTGGCGACAGCGGTACGCCGGCACGCCTGCCACCGAACCGGCGCGTCGGCACCGACACCCCGCCCGGGCGCACCACTGGGGGCACCCGCGTGAGTCCGCACACCTTCGTCCCGATCGAGATTCCGGACGCCACCCGCGACCCGGGCGCGTACGTGCAAGCCTTGATCGACACCCTGGGCGACCGGGATCCGGTCGAGGTGTACGCGGCCACCCCGACCATCGCCGCGGGCATCTGCGACGGGTTACGCGATGCCCAGTGGCATGTCCCGCTCGCCGAGAGCGAGTGGTCTGCCGCTCAGGTCGTCGGGCATCTGTTCGACGTCGACATCGTCTACGGGTTCCGCTGGCGGCTCGTGCTCACCGAGGACAAGCCGGCGTACCCCGGGTACGACGAGAAGCTCTGGTCGCGACTGCCGCGACCGGACGTCGCCGTCCTGCTGGCCGCGTGGTCCGGGATCCGTGCCGCGAACGCAGCCCTGCTCCGTGGCATCCCGGCCGCCGATCGTCAACGCTGGGGCACCCATGATGAGCAGGGCGACGAACAGTTCGACCTCATGGTGGACAAGATCGCCGGCCACGACCTCGCCCACCTCAACCAGCTCGCCAGAACCGTCGCCGTCGCCCACGGGACGACAGCCTGAACCGATCCATCAGCCAGCGCTCGGGTCACGGACGGCGGGTCACCGAGGCACGTGCGGACCACCAGGTCGTGCAGGGCATCCACGGCCGAAGACGACGCCCGCCGGGTCAGCCACCGGCCGGATCCGATTTCGTGCCCACCGGGTCGCTGAAGGTGGCGACTCCGGGGACCAGTAGGGCGGCGACGCTGGCGGCGGCGGTGAGTCCAGCGGCGGCGAGGAGCGTGGGTTGCACTCCGAACGCGGCTATGGCGGGCCCGGCGAGGGCATAACCGAGCGGTAGCAGCGCGAAAGCGCTGAGCTGGTCCAGCGCGAGCGTCTTACCGAGCACCTCGGCGGGGATCTGGCGTTGCAGGGCGGACAGCCAGTAGACGAAGTACAACTCCACTGCGAATCCGCCGATGACGAAGCAGATAGCGGTGACCGGCAGCGGCAGGGCGAGGGCGAGGCTCGCCGGCAGAGCGGCATAGCTCGACAGCGCCAGCATGCCGACCACTCCGGGACGCCGCGGTCGCCAACGGCTGGCGAGGGCGATGGCGGGCAGTGCACCGGTGGCGAGGGCGGCCAGGACCAGCCCGTAACCGAGTTCACCGCCGAGTTGCTCGGTCGCGACCAGCGGCAACAGCGTCATGGTCGGCGCGGTGCCGGCGAACAGCTGAATCGCCACGGCCGTCATGACGGCGACGACCCAGGGACGCCGCCGGATGGCCTTGACACCGGCAGCGGCGTCGGCGAGGACACCCGTGCGCGTCCGGGCACCAGCCACGCTGTCTCGCACGCCCAGCACGGCGACGGCGCCGGTCGCGAACAACAGGCTCGCCAGGCCCATCGCGGCGCGGATGCCGATCGCGGCCACGATCGCGGCGCCGACGAGCGCCCCGATGAGGGTGGCGGAACGCTGCACGGCGGCCACCAGGGCATTTCCACGTTCCAGCAGGCCGGTCGGGAGTAACGCGGGAATGAGCGATCGCATGGCGGGTCGGGACATCGCCTCGGCCGCACCGGACAGCGCGGTGACGATGCCCAGCGCCGCCAGCGGCAACCGGTTCAGGGTCAGCAGCGCCCCGAGGACGGTGGCGGCACGCAGCACATCGGCAGTGAACAGGATCCGCGGGCGGGAGACACGGTCCGCGAGGATGCCACCGGCGAGCAGGCACACCACAAGCGCGATCGCTCGGCCGGCGAGGATGACCGCGATGGTGCCGGCGCCAGCTCCCCGCTGGACGGCGTACAACGCGAAGGCGACCGGCAGGAGTTGGTCGGCGACCGCCCCGGCGGACTGGCTGGCCCACACCCGCAGGAAGACCGGATACCGGCTGAGCCTCCCGTCGGCAGTTGTCGTTTCCCGGTGGCTGGTTGACGCGGTCATCGTGCGGTCACTCCCAGTCGGCAAGGTGGAATGTTGTGGTGCCGGCACCCGGTCGCTGCGATTGCCGTGGCGTGGGCGGCCCGTCGCGCCGCTGGCGGCCGTTCCAATTTCTGCTACAGATTAGCTCTTGCCAGTGATTTGCAACAAGGACGGGACCGGCCTCGGCTTTGAGGGTCCAGGCGGGACTGGCACCGCACGTCACCGGTGCCGAGGTTGGTTGTCCGTCAATCAGGCGGGCGCGCGGCCGGTGGCTGACGGGTCACGGCCCAGCCGGGTGCGGACCACCAGGTCGTGCAGGGCATCCACGGCCGCCGGTTCGGGGCGGTCGGGCAGCCTGGAGGTGTCCCGGGCCACTGCCAGATCGGCGCGCAGCCGCGGCAGGTCGACGGCGAGCCGTTCCGCGGCGCCCGGAGGCAGCGGGCCGTGCTCGGCCTCGCGTTTGGCGGCGATGAGGTCCGGCACGTACGCCAGTCCCGTTCCGAGTACGCCGAGGTCGGTCTCCAGCCGGCCGGTGTGCATCAGGTGGATGCCGGTGAGCAGCACCCGCAGCGTGTACAGCGCCGGCTTGAGCTGACCGGTCTTCGCGTACAGCCGCTCCTGGTTGGCGGCGAACCCCAGGTAGTGGTGCGCGTGGTGCCGGGTGACCAGACGAGGCGCCAGCACCACCAGGTCGGCGTGCAGCGGGGTGGTGACGACCACCAACGGTGACAGCACCTGCTCCAACACGTATCCGTTGCGGCTGTTCAGCAGCGTGGCGAACTTCAGCAGGTCGTGGCTCACCACGTCCAACTCCACCCCGTCCCGCATGCCGGCGTGCTGCAACGTCTGCGGCCCCACCCGCAGCCCCACCACCTCCTCCGGCGGTAGCAGGTGCGCGGCCCGCAGGTCCAGGTCGGAGTCGACGGATGGGAACCCGTACAGGTGCGCGCCACTGACGGTGGCGAACAACAACGGACGCGGCAGTGCGCGGGCCACGTCGGCCGCCCACGGTGGCACCTCGACGGTCATGCCAGGTTCCCTTCCCGGACGGCGACCAGCAGGCGGTCCACCCGCTCGCGGTCCGGTAGCGCGGGTAACCGGGTGGCGGCGGCCGCGTCGGCGAGGTCGGCCTGCAGCTCCGCCGCCCAGGCGGTGACCCGCTCCCACGGCAGCGCACCGCGTCGCACAGTCAGCAGTTGGTCCCGTACGGGCGCCACGTCGACCAGGACCTCTCCGGTGCGCAGCAGGTGTGCCCCGGCGATCAGTAGCCGGAGCATGTGCATGGCCTGCTTGTGGTTCGTCTCACCGGTTCGACGCCGGCGGGCCGCCACCCGGTTGAGCTGATCCCGGGCGTACCCGCCGTAGGTTTCGGCCACCCGTCGGGACAGGAACGCCTCACGTGCCGCCAGCAGCCGTCGCCCGTCGACGGTGACCGTCTCGACCAGCGGTGACCACAGCACCTCCAGCACCGTCGGGTTGCCCTGCATGGCGAGCCGGCAGAACCGTTCGATCTCCCAGGAGAACTGCTCCTGCGCCGGCCCGTCGAGATGGGTCGGTGGCTTGTCGAGGCGCCAGAAGGCGCGGGTCGGGGCCACGAACACGCCGCGCCGGTCGTGGTCGGAGTCCGGGCCGTGCAGCCCGTACGCCCGGGAGCCCACCACCACCGAGAGGACGGTGTGCCGCTCGACAAGATCCGTCACGCCGGGGACGCTACCCCGTCCCATGCCTGAGTTCATCCGCGTTGTCACCGGGGGTGGTTCGGCGAGGCCGCGGCCGCCCCCTCGGGCCGACCGAGGCGCAGGCTGACGACGGCGCACCGGTCCCGCTCGGACCGCCGAAACAGCGCGCGCTGCTGGCCGCGCTGATGCTGCGCGCCGGGCGCCCGGTCAGGGTGACCGAACTGGTGGACACCCTCTGGCCCACCGACCCGCCGCGCTCGGCGGTGAAGAATCTCCAGCTCTACATCCACCAACTGCGCAAGCTGCTCGGCGGCGGGCTGCCCCACCACCACGGGTCGTACCAGCTCGATCCCTGCCGGTACCGGCTGGACGCCGCCGAGTTCGAACGTCTGCTCGCCGCGGCCCGCCGGATGGCGGCCAGCGACCCGGAGCAGGCGCGGCAGGCGTACCGGTCGGCCCTGGACCTGTGGCGGGGCCCGGCCCTGACCCTCCGGCCGGCCCCGGTACGCGTCCGACCCCAACGAGTGAGACCCAAGGAGATCAACATGACAGCTACGTACACCTTCGACGTCTTCTCCAGCCTCGACGGTTTCGGTGCCGCCAGCGGGGACTGGACCGGCTACTGGGGCAAGCAGGGCCCCGAGTTGCTCGATCACCGCCTCGCCCTGTACGAGCAGGAGCAGCGGATGGTCTTCGGTGCCCACACCTATCGCCTGTTCGGCCAGTTGGTGGCCCAGAGCGACGCCGACTCGGAGGTGCGTGACCCCTGGGTGACGCGGATGCTGAACCTGCCGGCGACGGTCGTGTCGACAAGCATGGAAGCATCCCTCGACGCGCCGAACGTGACCGTCGTGAGCGGTGATGCCGTGGACGTGGTCGCTCGGTTGAAGACGGAATCCGAGGTGCCGTTGCGTTCGCACGGAAGCCTGTCGATGAACCGATCCCTACTGAAGGCCGGCCTGGTCGACCGCATCCAGGTGACCCTCTTCCCCGTCGTCACGGGTCGCAGCGGTCGGGATCCGATCTTCCAGGGAGCGGAGGACTTCGACCTGGAACTCATCGAGCACCGGACGCTCGACGGTCGGACCCAGGAACTCATCTGCCGACCCGCCCTGCATCCCTGACGGACGACACTCGTCGTCGCGGCACCGACGGCAGCGACAGCAGTGACAGCGGCGGCGGCAGCGGCGGCGGCGGCAGCGACGACGACTTCACTCCGACACGATATCTAGTGTTGCCAGCGAGCCCGATGCGCCATATATAGTAGCTCCCGCAGCTGGTTCGGTCCGCTCTCACAGGCGGTCGAGGCAAGAGGGAACCCGGTGTGAGTCCGGGACTGCCCCGCAGCGGTGAGTGGGAACGACCGCCGTCACCACGCACTGGACCGTGAGGTCTGGGAAGCGACGGCCAGTAGGCGACCGGGAACGGTCATGCCCGCGAGTCCGAAGACCTGCCAGCGCGCCGCACGCGCCGCGTGCGGCGGTCGGAGGCCGCGCGGGACGGCCGACGCCATCGCGCCCGCCGACGACCCGGCGGGCGACCAGTGGCGTTCCCACCGCGCGTTCGTCGACCTCGTCGACTGGCGTGAGGAGGGGACATGACGGCGACGCGGGAACGGGTTGCGGCCGGGCACACAGGACCGGAGCAGCGTCGGCAGGCGATGCGGGTGCGCAAACGCGACGGTGACACCGAGCCGGTGGACGTCAACACAATCGCCAGGGCGGTGCAGCGGTGGGTCGCCGACCTGGACGAGGTGGACCCGCAGCGGGTGGCCACGAAAACGGTAAGCGGGCTGTACGACGGGGTGAGCACCGCCGAGGTGGACCGGTTGTCGATCCAGACCGCGGCCGAGCTGATCGGCGAGGAACCGCAGTACTCGAAGCTCGCGGCCCGGTTGCTGGCCGCGTACCTGGGCAAGGAGGTCCGTGGGCAGCAGGTGGCGAGCTTCAGCCAGTCCATCGGGTACGCCCACGGACTCGGGCTGATCAGCGACGACACGGCCGCCTTCGTGTCCCGCCACGCGCGCGCCCTGGACGACGCGGTGGACCCGGCCGGTGACCTGCGGTTCGAGTACTTCGGGCTGCGTACGGTGGCCGACCGGTACCTGCTGCGGCACCCGAGGTCGCGGCTGGTGGTGGAGACGCCGCAGTTCTGGCTGCTGCGGGTGGCGTGCGGGCTGTCGCGGACGCCGACCGAGGCGATCGGTCTCTACCGGCTGATGTCGTCGCTGGCGTACCTGCCGAGTTCGCCGACGCTGTTCAACTCGGGCACCCGGCACACCCAGCTGTCGTCGTGTTTCCTGGTGGACTCCCCGCGCGACGAACTGGATTCGATCTATGAGCGTTACCACCAGGTCGCGAAGCTGTCGAAGTTCTCCGGTGGCATCGGCATCTCCTGGTCCCGGGTGCGCGGGCGGGGCGCGTTGATCCGGGGCACGAACGGCAGGTCCAACGGCATCGTGCCGTTCCTCAAAACCCTCGACGCCGGGGTGGCGGCGGTCAACCAGGGCGGCCGGCGCAAGGGCGCCGCCTGCGTGTACCTGGAGCCGTGGCACCCCGACATCGAGGAGTTCCTGGAGCTGCGGGACAACACCGGAGAGGACGCCCGGCGCACCCACAACCTCAACCTGGCGAACTGGATCCCGGACGAGTTCATGCGGCGGGTCGAGGCGGACGAGGACTGGTCGCTGATCGACCCGACCGACGCGCCCGAGCTGCCTGACCTGTTCGGTGCGGCGTTCGACGAGGCGTACCGCGCGGCCGAGAAGAAGGCCGTTCGGACGATCAAGGCCAGGACACTGTACGGGCGGATGATGCGGACTCTCGCGCAGACCGGCAACGGGTGGATGACGTTCAAGGATCCGTCCAACCGGCTGTCCAACCAGACCGGCGCGCCGGGCAACACGATCCACCTGTCCAACCTGTGCACCGAGATCCTTGAGGTCAACAACGACTCCGAGACCGCCGTCTGCAACCTCGGCTCCATCAACCTCGGCGCCCACGTCACCCTCGACGGGGTCGACTGGGAAAAGCTTCGGGCGACGGTGCGCACCGCTGTGCTGTTCCTGGACCGGGTGATCGACATCAACTACTACCCGGCCGAGCAGGCGGCGGCGTCGAACCCGCGCTGGCGACCGGTGGGTCTCGGGCTGATGGGGCTGCAGGACGCGTTCTTCACCCTGCGGTTGCCGTTCGACTCGGCACCGGCCCGGGAGTTGTCCACCCGCGTGCAGGAGGAGATCTTCCTGACCGCCCTGGAGACCTCCGCTGGGCTCGCCGAACGGTTCGGCCCACATCCGGCGTACGCGGAGACCCGCGCCGCTCAGGGTGACCTGCATCCCGACCTGTGGGGTGCCGAACCCGCCCAGACGGAGCGCTGGGTGGCGCTGCGTAAGGCGATCGCCACGCACGGCCTGCGTAACTCGCTGCTGGTCGCCATCGCGCCGACCGCCACGATCGCCTCGATCGCCGGGTGCTACGAGTGCGTCGAGCCGCAGGTGTCCAACCTGTTCAAGCGGGAGACCATGTCCGGCGAGTTCCTCCAGGTCAACACCTACCTGGTCGGAGAGCTGAAGGCGCGCGGACTCTGGACGCCGCAGGTCCGGGAGCGGATCAAGCGGGCCGAGGGATCGGTCCAGGGAATAGCCGAGCTGCCGGCCGAGGTGCGGGAGCTGTTCCGCACCGCCTGGGAGCTGCCGCAGCGGGCGCTTATCGACCTGGCCGCCGCCCGCGCGCCCTACGTCGACCAGTCGCAGTCGCTGAACCTGTTCATGAGCGCGCCCACCATCGGCAGGTTGTCCTCGATGTACCTGTACGCCTGGAAGTCCGGGCTGAAGACCACCTACTACCTGCGTTCGCGTCCCGCGACGCGGATCCAGCAGGCCACCGTCACCGTCGCGACAGCGACCAGGCCAGACACCGTCGCGACAGCGACCAGGCCGACCTCCGGCGCCGTGCCGGCGTTCCAGCCCATCCTCGCCGTGGGTGACGACGAGGCGTTGGCCTGTTCCCTGGAGAACCCCGAGAGCTGCGAGGCGTGCCAGTGACCACCACCCCCGAAACCCGCACCGGCGCCCCTGGCGAGCGGCACCTGCTGCTCGACCCCGGCATGGACCTCACCCTGCGACCGATGCGCTACCCGCGCTTCTTCGACCGGTTCAAGGACGCCATCAAGAACACCTGGACCGTGGAGGAGGTCGACCTGCACTCCGACCTCGCCGACCTGGCGAGGCTCTCCCCCGCCGAACGGCATCTCGTGTCTCGGCTGGTCGCGTTCTTCGCCACCGGCGACACCATCGTGGCGAACAATCTCGTGCTCAACCTCTACCAGCACGTCAACTCCCCGGAGGGCCGGCTGTACCTGTCCCGGCAACTGTTCGAGGAGGCCGTGCACGTCCAGTTCTACCTGAACCTGCTGGACACGTACGTGCCGGACGAGACGGAGCGGTTCGAGGCGTTCGCGGCGGTGGAGAACATCCCCTCGATCGCCCGCAAGGCCGAGTTCTGTTTCCGGTGGATCGACTCGGTCTTCGAGTTACGGGAGCTGCGGACCCGCGAGGACCGGCGGGCGTTCCTGCTCAACCTGATCTGCTTCGCCGCCTGCATCGAGGGACTGTTCTTCTACGGCGCCTTCGCCTACGTCTACTTCCTGCGCTCCCGGGGAGTGCTGCACGGTCTCGCGTCGGGCACCAACTGGGTGTTCCGCGACGAGTCCATGCACATGGCCTTTGCGTTCGACGTGGTCGAGACCATCCGTGCCGAGGAGCCGGACCTCTTCGATGCCGACATGGAACGGCAGGTCAAGGACATGCTGGCCGAGGCCGTCGACTGCGAGGTCCAGTTCGCCGAGGACCTGCTCGCGCAGGGGGTGTCGGGGCTGTCGCTGGCCGACATGCGGGAATACCTGCGGCATGTGGCCGACCGGCGGCTGGCATTGCTCGACATCGAGCCGATGTACGGCAGCCGCAACCCGTTCCCGTTCATGGAACTGCAGGACGTGCAGGAGCTGTCGAACTTCTTCGAGCGACGGGTGTCGGCGTACCAGGTCGGGGTGAGCGGCACCGTCACCTTCGACGACGACTTCTGACGACCGGCGCGCCGGTGTGACCGGCACCGCACCGGGCGTCGGCGGTCGTTCTGGTGTCAAGCGACGCCTGGGCGGTACGGTATCGACACCCGGTGCACGCCGGGCACAACTGCATACGTCCCGTGTGGGGGGAAGCCGGTAGAAGCCGGCGCTGACCCGCAGCCGTGAGCGAGAGCCCTCCTCTCGCGAGCCGGAATGCCTCACCCGGGACGAGCGGCTTCCACTGTCGAGGTCTACAGGGTGAAGTCCGGGCCACCGAGGTCCGACCCACCCCGCTCACGCGTCACACGAGCGGGGTGCCGTGTCCTCGGGGTGCTTTCCGGAGTTCTCACCGACCGCTCCGCGAAAGGCACCCCACATGTCCCTGTCCCGACCCTGGCGGTTCGGCGCCGGTCTCGCCGCCGCCGCGACGACGACCCTCGCCGCGCTCGCCACCGTCCCCCTCACCGGGGTGGCCGCACCCACCCCCGACGACACCACCGCCGCCCGCGCCGCCGCAACCTGGCTGGCTGGCGAGTTCACCGACGGGGCGCTGCCCGGCCCGTTCGGTGGTCCGGACTGGGGCCTGACCATCGACGGCGTCCTCGCCCTGTCGGCCACCGGCGTGGACACCTCGACCCGCCAGGCCGCCACGGCACAGCTCGCGGCCCATGTGCGGTCCTACAACAGCTACGACGAGTGGGGCATCGAAGGCTTCACCGACGGCGGGGCCACCGCGAAGCTGCTCTACGCGGCCGCTGCCGCCGGCGCGGATCCCACCGCGTTCGGCGGGTACGACCTGCGGGCCGAAACCCTGGCGCTGATCGCCGGGGTGGACGCCGGGAACCAGCGAGGCCGGATCACCAGCCGGGTCACCGCCGACAGTGGACCGGACGCCAGCAACACCTTCGACCAGTCCTTCGCCGTGCTGGGTCTGGCCCGCAGCGGCGATGTCCCGCAGCACACCGTTGACTTCCTCATCCGCCAGCAGTGCACCGAGGGTGGCTTCCGGCTCTACCCGGACACCGCGGACGGACCGTCACCGTCCTGCGACGAACAGCCCGACGCCGTCCTCGACGTCGACTCCACCGCGATGGCCGTGCAGGCGCTGTTGACCGCTGCCGACGAGGGTGCCACCGGCGCGGCCGACGCGGCGCGCGAGGGGGCCGACTGGTTGGTCAGCCAACAACACGCCGACGGTTCCTTCGGCGGTTCAGGACCGACGGTCGGCGCCAACTCCAACAGCACCGGCCTGGCCGGGCAGGCCCTCGCCGCCGCCGGACGCGACACCGAGGCCAGCCGTGCCGCCGTGGCGCTGACCGCGATTCAGCTCACCGGCGCGAACGGCGGCAAGGCCACCGCCGACGCGGGTGCCATCGCCTACAACACCGACGGTTTCACCACCGCCGTCGCGGCCGGGATCACCGCCACCGACCGGGACCAGTGGCGCCGGGCCACCGCCCAGGCCCTGCTCGGACTGGCCCAGGTGCCGCTCGGCCGCATCGGCCTCGACCTGCCGCCACCATCGACCGGGCCGACCCCGACCGGCACGGCCGCACCCTCCGCCACCGCCTCACCCACCACCACCGCCTCACCCACGCCGACCGTGACGGGTTCAGCCACGCCGACGCCCAGCGGCACCCCGAGCACCCCGGCGGCGACACCCTCGGCCACCACTCCACCGGCGGTGACCCCCGCCGCGAGCACCACACCACCCACCCCGGGACTGGCCGGGCTGCCGACCACCGGCGCGGCGATCATCGGGTACGTCCTGATCGCGGTGCTGATGGTCGGTGGCGGGGTGCTGCTCCTGGTGCTCGGCCGCAGGCGGACGACGTGACGGCCCGGTACGCGCGGGCCGGCCTCGTCCTCGCCCTGGTCGCGGCGAGCACCCTGGCCGCGCCGCCTGCTCCGGCGACGGCCGCCGCGGGATACTGCCCCGACGCCTCCGGCGTCACCGTCGTTGTCGACTTCAACGAACTCGGCGGCGGAACGGTGGTCCGCTGCGCCCACGGTGAGCAGGCCACCGGCCTGGCGGCCCTCAAGAACGCCGGATTCCAGGTCACCGGAACCCTGCGCTGGGGCGAGGGATTCATCTGCCGGATCGAGGGCAAACCGTCGGCGGCCGCGGAGAAGTGCGTCGACACGCCACCAGCCAGCGCCTACTGGTCGTACTGGTACGCCTCGAACGGAGGTGACTGGACCTACAGCGACAAGGGCGTGGCCAACCGCAAGCCGCCGGCCGGCAGCTTCGAGGGCTGGTCCTTCTCGCTCAACCGCAACGCCAACGACGCGCCCCGGCCGGGCGCCGCCCCGAAGCGACCCGCACCACCGGCTCCGCCCCCACCGCCGCCGCCGGCCACGGGTGGTGGCGGACCGGCGGCGCCCCCGCCGGCCGCCGGTGGTGGACAGGTCCCACCGCCCGCGCCGGGCGGCCAGCCCGGCGCGGCCGCGCCGACCGTCGGCGGCACCGGGATCGCCACCCCCACGGGTACGGCCACCGATGCCCTGCTGCCGACGCCGAGCCAGGTCAGCGGCGCACCGACCGGTGGTGCCACCGACACGCCGTCGTCGGACACCTCCGACCCGGAGCTGGCCGACGTTGCCGCGCGCCGGGACGGCGGAGGTCCACCGGTCGGCACGATCGCCGGGATACTGGTGTTCGTGCTGCTGGCCGGCGGCGGGCTGATCGCCGCGCGGCGCCGGCGTACCGCCGAGCCGGATGCCTGACCCGTCCGTCGCCACCGGGAACCGCCCGACTCTCGGCGACGGGCGGTGGCTGTTCGGCTGGTCGGCGGGGCGGCTGCCGCGCGGGCTGCACCCGGGAGCGTGGTGGCTGTGGGCGCTGGGACTGGCCACGGCGGCCAGCCACACCACCAACCCGCTGCCGCTGGGCCTGCTCGTGGCCGGCGCCGCGCTGGTGGTCGTCCGCCGGCGCGGCGACGCCCCATGGGCGTTGGCGTTCCGGATGTACCTGTGGCTCGCCGCGATCATCGTGCTGGCGCGGGTGGTGTTCCGGGTCGTGTTCGGCGGCGGGCAGGGTGAGCACGTGTTGATCCGGCTGCCGGAGATCCCGCTGCCAGCCTGGGCGGCGGGCATCCGGCTGCTCGGCCCGGTCGCCGCCGAGCAGGTCCTCGGCGGCTTCTACGACGGGCTGCGGCTGGCCACCATGCTTGTCTGCCTCGGCGCCGCGAACGCCCTGGCCAACCCGAAGCGGCTGCTCAAGGCCGTACCGGGCGCGCTGTACGCGGTCGGCACGGCGGTGGTGGTGGCGCTGTCGGTCGCCCCGCAACTGGTCGAAAGCGTGCTGCGGGTGCGCCGGGCACGGCGGCTGCGCGGGGCCTCCGGCCGCGGGATGCGGGCGCTGCGCGGGATCGCGCTGCCGGTGCTGGCCGACGCACTGGACCGGTCCCTGGCCCTCGCCGCGGCGATGGACTCCCGGGGCTACGGCCGCACCGCCGCGGTGCCGGCCGGGCAGCGCTCCGCGACCGGTGTTTTGATGCTTGGCGGATTGATAGGTGTCTGCGCCGGCACCTACGGGCTGCTCGACGGCACCGGAGGGGGATTCCTCGGTCTGCCGATGCTGCTGGCCGGGCTGGTCATCGCCATGATCGGGATGCTACTGGCCGGCCGGCGGGTCCGCCGCAGCCGCTACCGGCCGGACCGCTGGCGGCCCGCTGAGTTGGTGGTGGCCGGCTGTGGGGTGGCCACCGCCGTCCTGACGACGCTTGCCGGCGCCGTCGACCCGGAACTGCTCTACCCGCCGGTCAGTCCGCTCACCTGGCCCGAGCTGACCCCGCTGACGGTGCTCGCCGTCGCGGTGGCGTCGGCGCCGGCCTGGCTGGCACCGCCACCACCCGTGGCCCGGACCGTCCGGACCCGGACCGACCCGACGGGCCGGGACGCCGGGACGCCGCTTGAACCCACCATGTCGACACCGGCGGAAGGCCGCACATGATCGCGTTCGACCGGGTCACCGTCCGCTACGCGGATGGCGGCCAGCCCCCGCTGCGGGACGTCAGTATCCACGTCGAGGAGGGCGAGTTGTGCCTGGTCGCCGGCCGCACCGGAGCCGGCAAGTCCACCCTGCTGCGGGCCGTCAACGGACTGGTCCCGCACTTCACCGGCGGCACCCTGCACGGCACCGTCACCGTCGCCGGCCGGGACACCCGCCGGCACCCGCCACGGGACCTCGCCGACGTCGTCGGCGTGGTCGGCCAGGACCCGCTGTCCGGCTTCGTGACCGACACCGTCGAGGAGGAACTGGCCTACGGCATGGAGCAGTTGGCCCTGCCGCCGGCGGTGATGCGCAAGCGGGTGGAGGAGACCCTGGACCTGCTCGGCATCGCCGAGCTGCGCGACCGGCCGCTGCGGACCCTGTCCGGCGGGCAGCAGCAGCGGGTCGCCATCGGCGCCGTACTCACCGCCCATCCAAAGATCCTGGTCCTCGACGAACCCACCTCCGCGCTGGATCCCACTGCCGCCGAGGACGTGCTGGCCACCGTCACCCGGCTGGTGCACGACCTCGGCGTCACCGTCGTGCTCGCCGAACACCGGCTGGAACGGGTCGTGCAGTACGCGGACCGGCTGCTCTACCTGCCCGGTGACGGCCGGGTGGTCGACGGCCGGCCCGCCGACGTGCTGGCCGGCGTCGACCTGGCGCCGCCGCTTGTCGAGTTGGGCCGGCTCGCCGGCTGGACGCCGCTGCCGCTGTCGGTGCGCGATGCCCGCCGGCGCGCCGCCGCCCTGCGCCAGCGACTCGTCCACGCGCTCCCGGCACGCCCACCAGCGGACCCGGAAACCACCCCGGTGCTGACCGCGCGCAAGATCGTCGTGCGGTACCCGGGGACGGTGGCCGTGGCCGGGGTCGATCTCGACCTGCGTCCCGGCCGGGTCGTCGCGCTCATGGGCCGCAACGGTTCCGGCAAATCCAGCCTGCTGTGGGCGATCCAGGGCAGCGGTCCCCGGCACGGCGGTGCCGTGACCGTGACCGGCGGTCACGGCACCGTCGATCCGAAGGCGCTGCCGGCCGGTCAGGCCCGCCGGCACGTCGGCCTGGTCCCGCAGAGCCCCGGCGACCTGCTCTTCCTGGAGACGGTGGACGCCGAATGCGACCTGGCCGACCGGGAAAGCGACGTGCCATTCGGAACCTGCCGTTCCATCCTCGACCAACTCGTCCCCGGCCTGCCCGGCGACCGGCACCCCCGGGACCTGTCCGAGGGGCAACGGTTGGCCCTCGCGCTGTCCATCCAGCTCTCCGCCGCCCCGCCGGTGATCCTGCTCGACGAACCGACCAGGGGCCTGGACTACCACGCCAAGAAGCAGTTCGGCACCCTCGTGCGGCAGATGACGGCCGCCGGCCGCAGCGTGGTGCTGGCGAGCCACGACGTCGAACTCGTCGCGACGCTGGCCGACCAGGTGATCGTGATGGCCGACGGGGAGATCGTCGCCGAGGGCGGCACCGCGGAGGTCATGCTCGCCTCACCGGCCTTTGCGCCACAGGTCGCCAAGGTCCTCGCACCGCAACCGTGGCTGACCGTGGACCAGGTCGCCACCGCGCTGTCCCCGGCCGGAAGTACGCCGTGAGCGCGCTGCGGGTCGCCCCGCGTACCGCCGTGGTGCTGGCGCTCGCCTCGGCCGCCGCGCTTGCCACCTTCACCTGGCCGTTCTTCGTGCCGGCGGATCCCGAGACCACCGCCCGCACCGGCGAGGCGCCGCTGGTCTTCGTCATCATGCTCCCGGTGCTCGTGGCGCTCGTGCTGGCCGAACTCAGCTCCGGCGGCATCGACAGCAAGGCGCTGGCGATGCTCGGCGTACTCGCCGCCGTCAACGCCGCGTTGCGTCCCCTCGGCGCCGGCACCGCCGGCATCGAAACCGTGTTCTTCCTGCTCGTACTCGCCGGCCGGGTCTTCGGTCCCGGCTTCGGGTTCCTGCTCGGCTCGACGTCCCTGTTCGCCTCGGCGCTGCTCACCGCCGGGATCGGACCGTGGCTGCCGTTCCAGATGCTGTGTGCCTCGTGGATCGGTCTCGGCGCCGGCCTGCTGCCGGCCCGGCCGCGCGGCCGGGCCGAGACGGCCATGCTGGCCGGATACGGCGCGCTCGCCGCGTACGGCTACGGCCTGCTGATGAACCTGTGGTTCTGGCCGTTCAGCACCGGCGCCGACACCCAACTGTCCTACCTGGCCGGTGCGCCGGTGCTGGAGAACCTGCACCGCCTGGCGCTGTTCACCGCCGTCACCTCCACCTTCGGCTGGGACACCGGTCGGGCGGTCACCACCGCCGTGGCGATCGTCCTCGCCGGCCCGGCGGTGCTCGCCGCGCTGCGCCGCGCCGCCCGGAAGGCGGCCTTCGGCGCACCGGTCACCTTCGCCGCACCCGACCCGCAGCCCGCCGCTCTCGGTGCCCAGGGAGCTAGTTCATCTCCGGCCCCGCCGACGCAACCGCCTGCTGACGGCCACCACCAACGGAGGGAACAGAACGCACTGGGCGGCGACGGCAAGCCAGAACCCCGGTAGTAGGTCGGCCTGCTCGAACGTCCCGTACAGGATGCCGCCGACGACACCACTGAGGAAGGACCCGACGCCGACGGCGAGACGCTGCTGCCCGAACACGACGGTCGGCGACCGCTTCGAGTCGGCGAGCGCCATCAGATCGTTCTTGAGAAGCAGCACCGCATTCCCCAGACTGATCGCCGCGATCCCGACCCCGATCGTGACCATGTTTCCGCCGGCGAATGCGACCATTCCCACCGCCAGGGCACCGAATCCGATCGCCATCGCCGATCGGTAGCTCATCCGCTCGACCCGCTGCGCCACCAGCGGCTGCACCAGGACCAACCCGAGGGAGTACCCCATCATCGCCAAGCCATAGAACAGGGTCGGTACTCGGCCCTCGGCGTAGCTGGAGAGGTACTGGTAGAACTGCATGTAGAGGTAGATCGACAGGGCGGTGACGACGAAAGGCAGCACCGCGAGGCCACGCAGCATCCGGTGATACGGCTCCACCGGCACGGCGTCGTCGACCATCCGCTCTCGTGGCAGCAGGAAATGCCAGACCCCGAGGACGACGTAGAGCATGGTGACCACCACGA
Source organism: Plantactinospora sp. GCM10030261 (assembly GCF_042666615.1). Lineage (NCBI taxonomy): Bacteria > Bacillati > Actinomycetota > Actinomycetes > Micromonosporales > Micromonosporaceae > Plantactinospora > Plantactinospora sp. GCM10030261. The sequence continues at coordinate 114,980 of NZ_JBHTDD010000007.1, read as the reverse complement.
ACACGCCGCCCGGATGGGCGATGAGCAGGGCACCCAGCACCGGTCCGAGGGCGACGCCGAGGCTGCTGGCTGCGTTACCCGCCGATACCAGCCGGGGCCGCTGCCCGGGATCGGCTCCGTGTACGAGGTAGCTGCGGTAGGCCGGTGAGTACAGTGAGCCACCGCTGGAGATGAGGAACAGGCCCGCGATGGTGAACACCGGGCGCACCGCTCCGAGGACGAAGGCGGCGCCGCCGAGGCTGTAGAGGACCAAGGCGCTACGCAGCGAGCGCTGCAGCCCAATCCGTTCCGCGACCGCCGCGCTCAGCGGTGCGCTGGCGAACTGCACCAGGGTGGCGGCACCGAGCACAACCCCGACCTGCGCCATCCCGGCGCCCAGCCGGTCGCGCAGCAGGACCGCCAGATACGGATAGATCGAGAAAGAGCCGACGTTGACCAGCAGGCCGCCTGCCAGCAACGCGAGTTGGGCGCCGGTGAAGGTGTGACCTCGGGCCGGCAGCAGCCGGCGGAGCACGGAGGGACCCATCCGGGAAGAGCTCGAGACCGCCATCAGTCGACTGCCATCCACGCCGCGCCGGGTATGGCGCTGCCGAGCCGCGGCCGCCCTCGTTCCGCACGCCAACTCATGGGTAGTTCTCAGGCCGCACTCGCGCATACGAGGGACCGACCGACCCGTCTGCTGTCCTCGCGTAAGCCACCAGCCAGGACCGTACCCGGTGGCCGCTATCCGTTTCCAGTCATGATTTCCGCCTGTCCGGCGGTGGGTGGCCGTGGGGCCGCCGGCGTGCTGCGGCCACGATGTGTAGGGAACCAACCGGGCGACGGGATCGACTACTTATCGGGACAGCGTCACCGCCCGCCCCGTCGCGCCCCCAGCTATCGCCCCACCAGGAGAGTCCGTGCCGCGATCACGTTCCCTTGTCGCCTCCCTCGCCATCTCGGTCGCGCTCGTCGGCGGCTGTAGCTCCAGTTCCGGCGACACCACGTCGTCCACACTGCTCCGCATCGGGCTGAGCGCGGAATCGGGTGCGCTGGACCCGCACGCGTTCACGGGCAATTTCCTGCTGCTCGACGCGATCTACGAACCGCTTGTCACCTATGGCAAGGACGGTCGGCTGGAGCCGGGCCTCGCGGAGTCCTGGACCGTGGCCGAGAGCGGCAAGCAGGTGACCTTCGACCTGCGCGACGGAGTGCGCTTCACCGACGGGACGCCGCTGGACGCTGACGCCGTCAAGTGGAACTTCGACCGGTGGGTGGGCAACAAGCGCTTCTCGTTCTTCCGCGCGTCGCAGGTTGTCTCCGCTGTCGAAGCCCCGGATCCGGACACTGTCCGGCTCACCCTGTCCGAACCGTACGAGCCGCTGTTGCAGGAGCTGTCGATCGTACGCCCGGTCCGGCTGCTCAGCCCGAAGTCGACGACCCCCGACGGGACGTTTCAAAACCCGGTGGGCACCGGCGCGTGGAAGCTCGTATCCAACTCCGCCACCGGGGCGGTGTTGGAACGCAACGGCGACTACTGGGGCGAGAAGCCGCGCCTGGAACGCCTCGAACTCACAGTCATTCCCGATTCACAGGCGCGCGTCGACGCCCTCGCCAACGGCGAGGTCGACCTGATCGGCGGCCCCTACCTGGCCCCGATCACCCCGGTGGAGGCGAAGTCCCTCGACGGCCGCGACGACGTCACGTTATTCACCGGCGACCCGGACGTCGCGATCATGCTCGGGTTCAACCCCGCCGGCCCGGCCGGCGACAGGGCCGTCCGCCAGGCCGTCGGCAACGCGATCGACACCGCCGCGATGGCCAAGGCACTGTTCCTCGACTATGCGAAGCCGGCCCGGCGGGTCTTTCCACCAGGCGTACCGGACTCCGGCACCGACCTGCCCGGCGGCGTCGACCAAGCCGCCGCCAACGCCGTACTCGACGCGGCCGGCTACCTCCGCGACGGGGAGTCCCGGGTGAAGGACGGGAAGCCGCTCTCGCTGCGGCTCCTCGTTCCCGCGACCCCGGCCGAGGGCCAACTCGACCCGCGCACCATGGCCGCCGCCATCGCCGACGCTCTGAAGAAGGTGGGAATCGGGGTCGAGATCGTCCCGGTCGACGCCGCCGCCTACTACGACGAACGTGCGGAGGGTCGCTACGACATCACGTTCTTCGAGACCCTCGGCGCGCCGTACGACCCGTCCAGTTCGATCGTGTCTCTGTTCACCGATGAGGCGCGGGCACCGCTGTGGACGACTCCCGCCATCGAGGATCTTGTCGACAAGGCGCTGTTCGCCGCCGATCCCGCTGCCCGGGCGGCGGCCTACCAGAACCTTTACGACGCCGTCGCGGCCGACGCCGGGTTCGTGCCGCTGGTCTATCGGCCCCGGATGTGGGCGGCACGCGACGGCGTGCACGGCTTCTCCGTGCCGCCCAGCGACGTCGACCTTGAACTGACCCGGGTCACCGTCAGGTGACGGCACCACGCCTGGGCTCCGCCGGAGGCTACCTCGCGCGGTGGGTCGTCGACACCGTCGGCGTACTTCTGGCGGTGTCCGCGGGCGCGTTCGCACTCGTCCTGCTGGCACGCGGTGATCCGGCGGCCATGCTGGCGGCGACGAGGGCTGGCCGGCCCGCCAGCCCCGAGCAGGTCGACGCCGTCCGTACCGAACTCGGCCTGGACGCCCCAGCCCCGGTGCGGTACCTGCGGTGGCTCGCCGACGCCGCCACCGGCGACTTCGGGACGTCGCTACGGACGAACACACCGATCGGCCCGGAGATCGCCGACCGGATGGGCGTCACACTGGGACTGGTCGCCGGCGCCGCCGTGGTGGCCCTCGTCGTCGGTGTGCTCGTCGGGGTCGCCGGGGCGGTGCTGAAGCGCGGTCTGCTGCGCGGCGCGCTGCGCACCGGGGCGCTGCTTGCCACGTCGGTGCCGGCGTTTTGGCTGAGTTACCTTCTTGTGCTGGTGCTGGCCCTTCAGATGGGTCTGGTGCCGACCTCCGGGATGGCGGGGCCGTCGACCTGGGTGATGCCGTTGGCGGTACTCGGTCTGCCAGCCGCCGGCGCGCTCAGCCGGGTGGTGGCCGTGACGCTCCGTGAAGCCCTGGACCAGCCGTACGTCCTCGCCGCGCTGGCCCGCGGCAGCCGGCCGGCGTGGATCGTGCTCCGCGACGGCCTGCCCAACGCCGCCGGGCCGATCCTGTCCGTCGCCGGATTCACCGTCGGCACCCTGCTGGTCGGCACCGTCGTCGTGGAGCAGATCTTCGGTTGGCCCGGCCTCGGCGCCTACTTCGTCAAGGCCGCCGCCGGCAGGGACGTGCCGGCCTTGCAGGCCAGCGCGCTCGTCCTCGGCGGCGGCTTCATCCTGGCCAACCGCCTCGCCGACATCGCGCAGATCCTCATCGACCCCCGATCCCGCCGCGACGCAAACAGCCACCGTCGCCGGCCCCGGCTGCCCCAGAGCCGGCAGAGGCATACCGGCCCCGTTATCGGCAACGCCGACGCACGTCCTCGGACGGAGACAACATGAGCACCGGCCACCGAGGCATGTCGGCGACTGCGCGGATCACCGTGGTCGCACTTCCCCTGCTCGGGTTCATGGTCGTGGGACTACTGGCGCCGGTGATCGCCCCGGCTGACCCGACGGCGACCGACCTGACGGCGAGTCTGTTGCCGCCATCGGCGGACCACCCGCTCGGCACTGACCAACTCGGCCGCGACCAGCTCAGCCGGCTCCTCCACGGAGCACGAATCTCCCTCGCGGTCACCGCCGCAGTCCTGACGATCTCGCTGACCACCGGCGTGCTCACCGGTACCGTCGCCGGCTATCTCGGCGGCCTCGTCGACCGGGTCATCTCCCGTGTCATCGACATGGCCGTCTCGCTACCCGGAATGCTCGTCGCACTCGCGGTCATCGGCGTTCGCGGCCCCGGAGTGGAGAACCTCATCATCGCGATGTCACTGTGGGCCTGGGCCCCGTACGCCCGAATCGCCCGCGCCCGCGTCGCCAGCCTGCGCACCAGCCCGCACCTCGACGCCCTGCGACTTCTCGGCGCCGGGCCCGCCCGCATCGTCGGCCGGCACCTGCTCCCCCCAGCTCTCGCACCATGCCTGGTCTACGCCAGCACCGACATCGGCGCCATCGTCCTCGGCGTCGCCACCCTCAGTTTCCTCGGCCTCGGCATCCCGCCGCCACACCCCGAATGGGGCCAGATGCTCATCGAAGGTCGCCCCTACCTCGCCTCCGCCTGGTGGCTCGCCTACCCACCCGGAATCGCGATCACCGCCATCGTCTTCGCCAGCAACCTCCTCGGCGAACGCTTCGCCGCGGGCGACGAACGACAGTCCATCCTGCGGTGGGTGCTCCCGGCACGGCCACGCCGTGCCGCCGCCCGGCAATCGCCCGGGGAGCCGTCGGCGACGGTGTGTCCGACCAGGTCCGAGGAAGAAGGCCCGTTGTTGCGGGTACGGGACCTCTCCGTCAGCTATCCGCGCGGCGGCGGCCACCGCCGGATCGTCGCCGACGTCTCGTACGAACTACCTCGGGGGCACGTCCTGGCTGTCGTCGGCGAGACCGGCAGCGGCAAGACCACCTCCGTGTTGGCGCCCTTCGGCCTGCTCGATCCCAGCGCGGTCGTCACCGGCTCGGCGACCCTGGCGGCCGGGACCCACGCCCGCCAACTCGTCGGACTCCCGCAGAGGGAACGACGCGTCATCAACGGCCGCCGGGTGGGTGTGGTCTTTCAGGACAGCCTCGCCGCGCTCAACCCGTTACGGACGATCGGGTCGCACGTCGACGAGGCCGTCCGCAACGCCGGTCGCGCCGGCCGACGTGACACCACCCGCCACGTCACGGAAGAACTGCTGCGGCTGGCTGGGCTGCCCGAGCCCGCCGGGATCGTCGGCCAGTTCCCCCACCAGATCTCCGGCGGGATGCGGCAGCGCGCACAGCTCGCCATCGCCATCGCCGGTGAGCCGGAGCTGCTCGTTGCCGACGAACCGACCTCCGCCCTCGACGCCACGGTCCAGGCGCAACTGCTCGACCTACTGGCCCAGCTCCGCGAGGAGCTTCGCATTTCCATGATCATCATCAGTCATGATCTCGCGGTCGTCACCCGGCTCGCGGACACCGTCGCCGTCATGTACGCCGGCCGAATCGTCGAGTCAGGTCCACTCCGCACCATCATCAGCAATCCCGCTCACCCCTACACCCGCGGGCTGCTCGACGCCGTACCACGCGTCGAGGCGCCGCCCGGAACCCGATTCCGCACCATGCCCGGACGCCCCGGCGCCGGCCCGGATGACACCGAGGGCTGCGCGTTCGCCCCCCGCTGCCCGATCGCCGTCCCTGAATGCGGCGATCGCCAGCCGGCACTGTTGACGCTCGGCCCACAGCACCACGCGGCCTGTCCCCGCCAGTCCGACGCGACCACCGAGGTGGGCGGAACCGCTCCTCGACGGGACGGGGCCTGACCGGTGCTGGAAATCGAGCAGGTCACCGCGCGGTACTCCGACCGCCACGACCGTGAGCGGCCGAATGTGATCGAGGACGTCACCATGCGCGTCGCGCCCGGCGAGATCGTCGGGCTCGTCGGCGAGTCTGGCTGCGGCAAGACGACCCTCGCCCGCGTCGTCACCGGACTCCACCGACCCAGCTCCGGCGTGGTCCGGTTCGCCGGAATCGACGTCCACAGCCTGCGGGGCCGTGCCCTGCGGACACACCGGCGCCACGTTCAGATGGTGTTCCAGGACCCGTATCTCACCCTCAGCCCCCGCCAGACCGTACGGCAGGCCATCGTCGAACCGCTGCGCATCCACCGGATCGGTGACGCCCGGACACGGTCCGCGCGGGTCGAGGAACTGCTGGACCTGGTCGGGCTCGACCACCAGGTCTGCACACGCCGCCCCCGACAGCTGTCCGGCGGACAGCAGCAGCGTGTGGCGATTGCCCGCGCTCTGACCATCGGGCCACGACTCCTCGTCTGCGACGAACCCGTCACCGCGCTCGACGTGTCGGTCCAGGCGAAGATCCTCAATCTCCTCCTCGACCTCCGCGACCAGCTCGGCCTCGCCTGCCTGTTCATCTCCCACGACCTCGCCGTCGTCCGGCAACTCGCGGATCGGATCGCGGTCATGCGCGACGGCCGCATCGTCGAGCAGGGCAGAACACAGGACATCACCACGCACCCCCGCCACCCGTACACCCGGCTGTTGCTCGCGGCGACCCCCGGCCTCTACCCGCGAAGCCGGCCCCCGGCGGAGGCCGCTTCCCCGTAGGCCGAAACCTGCCGACGGAACGCCAACGGATGGCCCGGCCGGCTCGCGCGACAGACGTAACAGGTAGGGCTGTGCCGGAGGCGGCCAGCCGAAGCGATCATCTACACGGCATCACCGCTCATTCCTGGGTGATTCCGAAGGACTGTCGTGCCCGGTGGCGGCGACCAGCAGGGACAACTCCCTCACCAGGTCGTCCATGCTCTGGCCGCTGCTGGCCCGCACGAGGCCGAGGGCCAGGTCGGCGAGCAGATAGAAGCCGAGGGTGCGGGCCAGCTCGCCGGGGAAAGCGCCGAGTAGTTCCTCCACTACCGCCATCCTTACGCAGTTGCATATCCTCTGCAACAAGTCTGGGACGTCGCCGGCGGGCGAAGCACCGCCTGGGGCACTCTGGTGCGGTGGAGGATGTGGCGGAACTGTTGGACCAGGTCTGGCGCAGGGATGCGGCCGGCATGCTCGGTGTGCTCAGCCGGCGGCTCGGCGACTTCGACCGGGCCGAGGAGGCGCTGTCGGACGCGCTTGCCGAGGCACTCAACCGCTGGCCCGACGAGGGTGTGCCGGACAGCCCCACCGGATGGTTGGTCACCACGGGATGGCGCAGGGCGCTGGACCGGTTGCGCCGCGACGCCGTCGGTCGCGCGAAGGTAGCGCAGGTGGCCGCGCAGGCCCCACCGGAACCGGGCGTGGACGATCGACTGGCCACGATCTTCGGGTGCTGCCACCCGGACCTCACCGAGCGGGACCGGGTCGCGCTGACGCTGTACGCCGCCAGCGGCCTCAGCACGGCCGAGATCGCCGCCGCGTTCCTGGTGTCGCCGCAGACGATGGCGCAGCGGCTGTCCCGGGCCAAGCGCCACCTGCGGGAGCGCGGCGTCCGGTTCGAGGTGCCACCGCCTGATCAGTACCTCGACCGGCTGTCGGCCGTCCTCGCGGTGGTCTACCTGGTGTTCAACGAGGGGTACCTGTCCAGTGGCCGGTCCGCCCAGCGGCGCGAGTTGGCCCGCGAGGGGGTCGAGCTGGCGGCCCAGCTGGCCGAGTTGCTCCCCCGTGAGCCGGAGGCCGCCGGTCTGGCCGCGTTGCTGGAGTTGCATCACGCCCGCGCCAGGGCACGATTCGACTCATGGGGCCGCATTGTGCTGCTCGACCGGCAGGACCGGCGGCTGTGGGACCGGGCGACCATCCACCGGGCCGCGATGCGGCTACGGGCGGCGGTGCGCCAGGGCCGACCCGGTCCGTACCAGGTGCGGGCCGGCATCGCCGCGCTGCACGCCCTGGCTCCCTCGTACGAGGCCACCAACTGGGCCGAGGTGCGGGCGCTGTACGACCGGCTGTACGCGGTGGACCCGTCGCCGGTGGTGCTGTTGAACCGGTCGGTGGCCACCCGGTTCGCGGTGGGCCCGGTCCCGGCGCTGGCCGAGGTCGACGCGCTCGGCGACCGGCTCGCCGGATACCACCTGTGGCACGCCGCTCGGGCGGATCTGCTGGCCACGCTCGACCGTCCCGCCGAGGCACTGGCGTCGGCGGAGCGGGCGCTGGAACTGGCGACGAACCCGGCCGAACGGGAGCTGATGTCGCGCCGGGTGGGCGAGCTGAGGCGCCGGTCGTGAACCCGGCGCCCCACATCACCGCTACTCCCGGCTCACCACCGGGCGGATCTCCACCGCGCTCATTCCGGCGGCGAGGGGCCAGGTGGCCGCGATCCGCGTGGCCTCGTCGATGTCGTCACACTCCAGCATGACGACCGCGCCGATGACCTCCTTGAGTTCCAGGTACGGTCCGTCGGTGACCACCGGCTGCCCGTCCGCGCCGGCCCGAACGGATCTCGCCGACTCCCGGGGTTGCAGTTCGGCACCGCCATCCGCGATCTTGCCGGTCGGCTGCCAGCGCTCGTACCACCCGTAGATCTGCCGCATCACGTCCTCCTCCTCGGCCGGGGACAGGGCGGCCCACTCACGGTCATCACCGAAGATCAGCATCGCGTACCGCATCGTTACTCCTCGTGGTTTGGAAACTGGGTCGCCCAGGTGACGAACGGCCGGCACCGATCCTCGACAGGTTCCGCCGAATCTTCCCGTCGGGGTGTCGATTCGCGTGTGGTCTCGGTCACTCGGCATGTCGGGGTGTCACATCACGGACCGCGGCGCAGTCCTACCGGCAGTGTGGAGGACGCCCCGGGGATCAGGGCGATGACACGAGGGAGCGGTGACGCGATGCGGATGGCGGTGGCCGGAGGTACCGGCGTGGTCGGCAGGCTGGTGGTCGAGCGGGCCCGCGCCGCGGGTCACGAGGTCGTGGTGATCTCCCGGTCCCACGGCGTGGATCTGACCACCGGTGCGGGCCTGGACGAGGCGCTCACCGAGGTGTCGGCCGTGATCGACGTGTCGAACATCGCCACGCTCAACAGAAGCGTGGCGATCCGGTTCTTCGAGGCGACCACGCGGACCCTGCTCGACGCGGAACAACGGTGCGGGGTCGGTCATCACGTGGTGCTGTCGATCGTCGGTGTCGACCGGGTGGGCTTGGGCTACTACCAGGCGAAGCGGCGTCAGGAGGACCTCGTGCTGACCGGCCCGGTGCCGGCGACGGTGCTGCGGGCCACCCAGTTCTTCGAGTTCGCCATCCAGTCGCTCACCCGGTTTCCGGGCCCCGTCGCCGTTGTCCCCCGGATGCGTACCCAGCCGGTGGCGGCGGTCGAGGTCGCCACCGAACTGGTGCGGCTGGCGGAGGAACCCGCGGTGGGGCGTGCCGCGGACCTGGCGGGCCCCGAGGTCATGATGATGTCGTCGGCCGCCCGCCGGGTGGCCACGGTCCGAGGCCCGCACAAGGTCGTCCTGACCGGGCCGTGGCCGTCGGCCGCGGGGCGGTCGATGGCCAGCGGTGGCCTGCTGCCGACAGGACCGGGCCCACGCGGCACCCTGCGTTTCGACGAGTGGCTGGCCGACACGACGGAGACCGACACGACGCGGTGACGCCCCGGATGGCCTACTCCTTCAGCGGGTACGGGATGAAGGTGCTCCGGTTCTCGTCCAGGTCCAGCCGCCCGCTGATCGGTGCCGCCGCACGCTGTGGGCAGGTCATCCGTTCGCAGGTCTTGCAGCCGGGGCCGATCGGGGTGGCGGCCTCCGCGGCGTGCAGGTCCATCCCGGCGGAGTAGACCAGCCGGTCGGCGTGCCGGGTTTCGCAGCCCAGTCCGATGGCGTAGACCTTCCCCGGCTGTTTGTAGCCGCCGTGGTGGCGGGTGATGGTGCGGGCGATCCAGAGGTAGCGTTGCCCGTCAGGCATCGCGGCGACCTGGACGACGACCCGGCCGGGCGAGCTGAACGCCTCGTACACGTTCCACAACGGACAGGTGCCGCCGGTGTGCGAGAACGGGAATCCGGTGGCGGACTGGCGTTTCGACATGTTGCCGGCCCGGTCGACCCGGACGAAGGAGAACGGTACACCTCGCGCACGGGGGCGTTGCAGCGTGCTGAGCCGGTGGCACACCGTCTCCCAGCCCATCGCGAAGTGCTGGGTGAGCAGGTCGATGTCGTAGCGACGCTGTTCCGCCGCGGCCAGGAACCGCTCGTAGGGCAGGATCAGGGCGGCAGCGAAGTAGTTGGCCAGGCCGACCCGGGTGAGGATCTGGGTCTGGACGTCGTCGAACCGTTCCTCCTCGACGATCTCGTCGATCACGTCGGCGTACTCCAGCAGCGCGATCTGCGCTCCCATCCGCATCGCCGCCTGCCCGGCCCGCAGCGACGCCGACAGGTGCAGGGTGCGGGTCTGCGGCCGGTAGCGGTGCAGTTCGTCACCGAGGGCCCCGGCGTCCTCGTGCCGGACCCGGACGCCGTGCCGCTCGGCCAGCCGGTCCTGCAGCACGGCGCGTACCTCGCCCCGGCGCAGCCCGACGGTGGCGGCCAACCGTTCGGCGGCCTCGTCCAGATCCGGTACGTAGTTCTGCCGGCGGTAGAAGAACTCGGTCACCCGGTCGTGTGGGCTGCGACCGGCCGTCTCCCGGTCGCCGAGCAGTTCGGCGAGTTGCTCGTCGGCCTGCCGGTACCGGCGGTGCAGGTCGATGACCGCCTCGGCGACCTCGGGCAGCCGGGTGGCGAGTTCGGTGAGGTCGGCGATCCCGGCCCGGCCCGGCAACGCCTCACGCAGCCCGGCCACCAGCCTTGGTGTGTCGCGGGGGGCGAAGACGGTCGGGTCGACGCCGAACACCTCGGTGATGCGCATCAGCACCGGCACGGTCAACGGCCGCGAATCGTGCTCGATCTGGTTGAGATAGCTGGGCGAGATGCCCAGCAGGCGGGCCAGATCAGCCTGGCTGAGGGACCGGTCCTCACGCATCCGGCGCAGCCGGGCGCCGGCGAACGTCTTCGTGATCGCCGCCACCTCCTCACCGGGCCGAGTCGCCAGGAGACCATTCGCAGACTGCGAATATAACCCTTCGCAAGTTGGCAAATCGGCGCCGCAAATTCCCAGAACTTGGCTTCTTCCGTGCCTCGACCCGGCCGCCGACGTCGTGTGACCGTGAGTCGCACGCCGACCAGACCGTTGACGCCAGCCGTCGGCGATGCCGGGTCATCGACATCCGAGGGGACCACGCCATGCAGAAGGCCGTCGAGCAGTTGCGCACCGAATGGGCGACCGACCCCCGCTGGCGGGGCGTACGGCGCAGCTACCGCCCGGAGGACGTGATCCGCCTGCGCGGGGCGATCCAGGAGGAACACACCCTGGCCCGGCACGGCGCGGACCGGCTGTGGCACTTGTTGACCAACGAGGACTACATCCACGCGTTGGGCGCGCTCACCGGAAACCAGGCGGTGCAGATGGTCCGCGCCGGCCTGAAGGCCATCTACCTCTCCGGATGGCAGGTGGCCGCGGACGCCAACCTCGCCGGACACACCTACCCCGACCAGAGCCTCTACCCCGCCAACTCGGTGCCCGCCGTGGTACGGCGGATCAACAACGCCCTGCTGCGCGCCGCCCAGATCACCACGGCCGAGGGCGACACCGACGGAACCCGCTGGCTGGCGCCGATCGTCGCCGACGCCGAGGCCGGCTTCGGCGGCCCGCTCAACGCGTACGAGCTGATGACGGCGATGATCGCGGCCGGCGCGGCGGGCGTGCACTGGGAGGACCAGCTCGCCGCCGAGAAGAAGTGCGGCCACCTCGGCGGGAAGGTGCTGGTGCCGACGGGCCAGCACATCCGTACCCTTGAGGCGGCGCGGCTGGCCGCCGACGTGGCCGGCGTACCGTCGGTGATCGTCGCCCGCACCGACGCGCAGGCGGCCGCCCTGCTCACCACCGACGTGGACGAGCGGGACCGGCCGTTCGTCACCGGCGAACGGACCGCGGAGGGCTTCTTCCGGGTACGCAACGGGATCGAGCCGTGCATCGCCCGTGGGCTGGCGTACGCGCCGCACGCGGACCTGCTGTGGATGGAGACGTCCAACCCGGACCTGGAGGTCGCCCGCCGGTTCGCCGAGGCGGTCAAGGACCGGCACCCCGACCAGTTGCTCGCCTACAACTGCTCGCCGTCGTTCAACTGGCGCAAGCACCTCGACAGCGCGACGATCGCGAAGTTCCAGCGGGAACTCGGCCACATGGGCTACAAGTTCCAGTTCATCACGCTGGCCGGCTTCCACGCCCTCAACTACTCGATGTTCGACCTGGCGCGCGGCTACGCCGCCGACGGCATGTCCGCCTACGTGGCGTTGCAGGAGCGGGAGTTCGCCGCCGAGGCCGACGGTTACACCGCGGTGAAGCACCAGCGCGAGGTGGGCACCGGTTACTTCGACCTGATCAGCACCGTACTCAACCCGACCGCCGAGACCACCGCGCTGCGCGGCTCCACGGAAGAGGAACAGTTCGCATGAGGTACGAGATCATCGGCCCGATGGCGGACCGGTTCGAGGAGGTCCTGACCGCCGAGGCCCTGGAGTTCCTGGTCGCGTTGGACAGCGAGTTCGCCGCCCGCCGGGTCGCCCTGCTGGACACCCGCCGGGCCCGCCGGGACCGGTACGCCACCGGTCAGCTGCCCGACTTCCTCCCGGAGACCGCCGCGATCCGCGCGGACCCCACCTGGCGGGTCGCCCCACCGGCACCCGGGCTGGTCGACCGGCGCGTCGAGATCACCGGGCCCACCGACCGCCGGATGACGGTGAACGCCCTCAACTCCGGGGCGAAGGTGTGGCTCGCCGACTTCGAGGACGCCACCGCCCCCACCTGGCACAACCTGATCACCGGACAGGTGAACCTGATCGACGCGCTGGACCGGCGGATCGACTTCACCGACCCGCGCGGCAAGCGGTACGCCCTCGGCGACGACCTGGCCACGATCGTGGTCCGGCCGCGCGGTTGGCACCTCGTGGAGAAGGGGATCGCCGTCGACGGGCGGCCGATCTCCGCGAGCCTTGTCGACTTCGGTCTCTACCTGTTCCACTGCGCCCGGCGGCAACTCGACCGGGGCGCCGGACCGTACTTCTACCTGCCGAAGCTGGAGGGCCACCGCGAGGCGCGGCTGTGGAACGACATATTCGTCTTCGCCCAGCGGTACCTGGACCTGCCGCGGGGCACCATCCGGGCCACCACACTGATCGAGACGATCACCGCCGCCTTCGAGATGGAGGAGATCCTCTACGAGCTGCGCGAGCACTCGGCGGGGCTGAACGCCGGGCGGTGGGACTACATCTTCAGCGTCATCAAGAACTTCGGGCAGTGGCCGGACTTCGTCCTGCCAGACCGGTCCCAGGTCACCATGACGGTGCCGTTCATGCGCGCGTACACCGAACTGCTGGTCGCGACCTGCCACCGGCGCGGCGCGCACGCGATCGGCGGAATGGCCGCGTTCATCCCCAGCCGTGACCCCCGGGTCAACGAGGTGGCCCTGGACCGGGTACGCGCCGACAAACGGCGGGAGGCCGGCGACGGGTTCGACGGCTCCTGGGTGGCCCACCCGGGCCTGGTCACCACGTGCCGGGAGGAGTTCGACGCGGTGCTGGGCGGTCGCCCGAACCAGCTCGACCGGCGCCGCGACGACGTCGCGGCCTCTGCCGCCGACCTGCTCTCCGTCGACAAGACCCCGGGCCAGGTCACCGCTGCGGGGGTGCGGTCCAACGTCGCGGTCGCGCTGCGCTACATCGACGCCTGGCTGGGCGGGACCGGCGCGGTGGCGCTGTGGAACCTGATGGAGGACGCGGCCACCGCCGAGATCGCCCGCTGCCAGGTCTGGCAGTGGCTGCACCACGGCACGCCGCTGGCCGGTGGCGGCTGCGTCACCGACGAGCTCGTCCGATCGATCCTCGCCGAGGAGCTGGCCGCCCTGGTCGCCGACCGGGAGGCTGACGACCGGCTACGCGCCGAACACGCCGCGCGGATCGTCGAGGACACCGCGTTCGGTGAGGACCTGCCGGCGTTCTTCACCACCGGCGCGTACGCCCGGCATCTCAGTCCGGGCCGGGAGCCCGCCGTACCGGTCGGCTGACGGCCGACACCGCCGTCCCGGAGCCGGGTGGGTCGTCCAGGACCTGCCCGGCTCCGGTGGTGTGTGCCTGGCGGGCCACCGCGGCGGACCGCTTCGTCAGGTGACGTCGCGGCGCATCGGCACGAGCACGGCGATCGCCGAGGCGACGAGCGCGTACGCGAGGAGCAGGAGCGCGCTGGCCGACGGCGGAAGGAACTGGACGGCGGCGGTGCCGAGCTGTTCGGCCACGGCGTCGGTGAGATAGGTGGAGCCGGTCAGCGCCGCGGTGGCGCCGCCCGGCAGGACCGGGTAGCGCGTGTTGACGCCGGGAGGAGTGGTGGATCGCCGAGCAACGCCGTGGCGAGGTTCAGCCGTTGTCGCATACCCGTGGAGAACCCGCGGGTACGGCGCCGGCGCAGGGCGTCCGCGCAGGGGGGGTCGAGCCCACCATCACCGCCGAAGCTCGGCCGCCCGCGACCCGCGACTATCCCACCTGGGACCGGGCGAGCGCGTCCACCCGACGGAGCGCGTCCGGCAACCGGTACGGTCCAGCCATCTCCGCCACGATGGCGGCTGCGCTCTCGACGGACACGCCGGCCGACGTGACGTACAGCGGTCGTAGCGCGTCCCCTCGGCGCACCGGGACCGCGTGGCTCGCCGTACGGAACGCCGTCTTGGCCACACCGATGACGGGAACGGCCAGTTCGGCATGCAGGTGTGCCCCGAGCCCGGGACGCCCGTGCGGATCCAGATCGACGTAGCCGTCGATGATCACGAGTGACACCGGATGGCCGAGTTCACCCAGCACGGTCCGCAGCGCTGGCAGCTCGCGGGCGTAGAACCGGCCTGGCTGGTACGGGGCCACCCGGGGCAGCCAGCACACCCGGTCCTCGGCGATCCGGGTGAACCGCGGCTCGCGCGCCGCGACGAGCGCCGCACGAGCGCCGCCCTCCGGCGGATAGTGGACGTCGACTGCTACATACGGTGCTGGCTGATTCGGGGCGGCCATGCCTATCAGTCTCCGGTCACCTCGTCCGACCTCACCCGCCGGGGTTTAATGCTCGGCGGATGGCTGGCTCAGCCGCTACCGTCGACGCCCATGACGACCGCGCCGCTACACCCGGTCGACGTGTTCCTCATGCTCATCCATGGCGATCGCGTCCTGCTGGCCCTGCGCAGGAACACGGGCTACGCCGACGGCCAGTGGAACCTGCCGTCGGGCAAGCTGGAAGGCGACGAGGACGTGCTCAGCGCGGTGATCCGCGAGGCACGCGAAGAGGTCGGTATCCGGCTGGCGCGGCAGGCGCCGCGCCTGGTCGCCACCGTCCACCATCGCGGCGGACCCGGACACGCCCGCGTCGGCCTGGCCTTCACCGCGGCTTTCGAGCCACACCACCACGGCGAACCGGAGAACGCCGAACCGGAGAAGTGCGCCCAGATCGGCTGGTTCCCGATCGCCGACCTGCCACCCGACACCAACTCGTACACCGCCGCCTGCGTACGGGCCTTCCTGGACCGAACGCCGCTGCTGCTCGACGGATGGCCGGCGTCAGGCGGTGCTGGTGACGCGGCCAGCGGGCGGGTGCGCCGATGAGCAGGACAGTGGCCGTCCGGTTCGGTGGCCGGTGGTTCTGGGCGTACGACGTCAGCCTTGGCGTGCTGCTCCTGGAGGCGGTCCACGTCGGCCTGGAGATGCCTCCCGAGCGACTCCCCCGGCGGGCCGCGGACGTCCTGGAAGACCTGCGGGTCCATGCCCGCCTGCTGGCCACCATCGGTTTCGCCCTGGACCAGAAGGGCTGGGACACCCGCGAACGTGACTTCGTCCAGACGCTCGTCGCGGAGGCGGGACGCCGCTTCCGCGAGCGTGGGGTCATCACCGCCGCGGACGCGTCCCGTCGTTACCTGATCGACGGCGAGCCGTTCTTCCTTCGCGGCGCGTCGCAGGTCGACGGTGCGGTCGTGGCCGACCTCGCCGATGCGATCCTGCGCCTGGTCCGGGGCGAGCTACCACCCACGCCCGAACCCGACAGACGCTGGTACCTCGGCCTCATGGACGGGCCCCGTCAGCTATGAGCCGGCTCCCGCCGGCTGTCGGCCATCTCCACCCACGGTGATCAGCCACGCGGTCACCTCAGCTTCGGCGCACACAGAATTCGTTGCCGTCGGGGTCGGCCAGCCTGACGACGCCGTTGTCACCGGTGTCGAGTCGCGATGCGCCGAGGGTCACCAGCCGGTCGACCTGCGCCTCGGCGTCGTCCCCCGCCAGGACGAGGTCGAGACGCTGCCGGTTCCTGGCCTTCCTGGGAGCCTCGGCGGGACCACCCCACGCGACCTTCGTGCCGCCGTGCGGTGACTGGATCGCGGTCTCCTGGCCCTGGTCCCACACCAGCGGCCAGCCCAGGGCGGCACTCCAGAAGAGACCGACGTCGCGGCTGCCCTCGCAGGCGAGTTCCCCGAGGAGGCCACACCCGGCGAGGTAGGCGTTGCCCGGCTCGATTACGCAGAACGGGTTGCCCTCGGGGTCGGCCAGCACAATGTGCCCCTCCTCGGGACGCTGCCCGACGTCGAGGTGATCGGCCCCGAGCCGCAGGGCCCTGGCCACCGTCTCCCGCTGGTCGGTGTCGCCGGAGCTGGTCAGGTGCAGGTGGAGGTGGTTCGGCTCCACCCGCTCCGCCTGGCTGGGCGCGAAACGGAGGCCGACCTGGGTGTCGTCGCCGGGCAGCAGCACGCCGCCGGCGTCATCGATGATCTCCCGGTCGAGCATGTCGGCCCAGAAGCGGGCCAGTCGGGCCGGGTCGTGCGCGTCGAAGGTCACCGCCAGGGGTCGCGCGAGCATCACCACACAGTAGACAGGGACCGACCGGGCAACAACCGAATAGGCACCGGCCCGGTCCACCGCCCACACGTCGGCCAGTTACCGGTGCGCTGACGTCCACCCCTGGCGCCGTAGTCGTTCGATGCCGTCGAGCAGCAGATCCAGGGCGAACTCGAACTCGAACTGGTCGTCGCAGCCCTGCCCGACGATCGACCCGTCGTCGTGGGCAGCCGCCGTGGCCACCTCCGCGAGGTGCGGAAACCGGGCCGCGACCTCCGGCGGCAGGTCCGTCGGTGGGACCGGGGCGCCCGCACCGGACCGACCGGCGCGGCGGGAGGCGTCGAACAGTTCCTGGCTGAAGCCGAGGATGCGGCTGCCCATCGCGTGCATGACGTGGTGTGCGAGGTCGACAGAGAACCCGCCGGCCCGCAACGTCCCGACGATCGAGTCGAGGTACGCCAGAACCGCCGGCGTCGCGGTGGTCCGGGACTCGATCGCGAGCGGTGCCCATGGGTGGTGTCGCAACACCTGCCGCGCCGAAAGGACGCGCCGGCGCACCGCGCTTTTCCAGTCGGCGTCGGGAACAGGTGGCTCGATCTCGCCGACGATGACGTCGATCATGCCGTCGAGCAACTCGTCCTTGTTGGCCACGTGTTTGTACAGGGCCATCGGCACGACGCCCAGAGCGTGGGCGAGGTTGCGCATGCTGAGGGACTCGATCCCGGCTTCGTCGGCGAGGGAGACGGCGGCGCGCAGGATCCGGTCCCTGTTCAACGGTGTCCGGCGCAGCGTCTCGGCCTGCTCAACCATCTCGGTCCTTGTCTTTCCGGCGACGGGTGAACCATAACCGCCTTGACAGGTGTACGGCGTACACCTCATCCTGAACCCGCAAGGTGTACGCCGTACACCAAGGGGAGGACTACGATGAAGGCGATCGTCCAGGACCGATACGGTCCACCGGAAACGCTCAGCCTCGCGGACGTCGACACGCCAGTGCCCGCCAGCGGCGAGGTGCTCGTGCGGGTGGAGGCGGCCGCGCTGAACGCGTACGACTGGCATGCCATGCGCGGTGACCCGCGGATCGCGCGGCTGGCCCTGGGCCGGTCGGCCCCCCGGGCGCGGATCCGCGGCCGGGACTTCGCCGGCCGGGTCGAGGCCGTCGGCACCGACGTCCGGCAGGTACGACCGGGAGACGCCGTCTTCGGCGATCTCGGCGACGCCAATGGCGCGTTCGCCGAGTACGTCTGCGTGCCCGAGGCACTGGTGGCGCCGAAACCGGTGAACCTGACATCCCGACAGGCCGCCGCCCTCCCGCTGGCCGGCACCACCGCCCTGATGGGGCTGTGCGACGCCGGGCGGATAACGTCGGGCCAGCATGTCCTCATCAACGGCGCGTCCGGCGGCGTGGGCACCCTGGCGGTCCAGTTGGCCACGCTGCACGGCGCGACCGTGACCGCCGTGTGCAGCACCCGCAACGTCGACCTGGCCCGTTCCCTCGGCGCCGATCACGTCGTCGACTACACCCGGGACGACTTCACCCGCGACAGCCGCCGCTACGACGTCGTGTTCGACCTGGTCGGCAACCGCTCGCTCACCGCGCTCCGCCGGGTGCTGACCCCGACCGGGAGGGTGGTGCTGTCCGGCGGAGGCGTCTACCGCGGCGGCAGCCTCCTCGGACCCGTCGGGCTCATCATGCGCGGGCGCCTGCTGGCGCCGTTCGTCCGACACCGCGTGGTCGTCCTGGCGACGGCGCCCGACCGGCGATACCTCGACACGCTCCGCGCTCACGCCGAGGCCGGGCGGATCACCCCGGTCATCGACCGGACCTATCCGCTCCACGAGGTGCCGCAGGCCATCCGGTACCTCGAAGGCGAGCACGCCCGGGCGAAGGTGGTCATCACCATCTGACCGGCCTGGGGTGGTCAGGCCGGGCGCCGAGGATCCTCAACCGGTACGGCGTATCCATACCCGGCCCCCATGCTTCAGGCTTGACTTAAATAAGTTCAGCCTGACATAGTTCGCGGGTGCACGCGTTCGACATCCTCGGCGACCCGGTACGGCGCCGGATCCTGGAGCTGCTCGCCGACGGTGAACAGGCCGCCGGCTCCGTCAGCGAGATCATCCGGACGGAATTCGGCATCTCCCCACCCGCGGTGTCGCAGCACCTCCGGGTGCTGCGGGAATCGGGTTTCGTCACCGTCCGCCCGGAAGGCACGCGACGCCTCTACGCGGTGCAGGCCGCGCCCCTGCGGGAGGTCGACATCTGGCTGGACCGATTCCGGCAGTTCTGGAGCCAGCGACTGGACGCGCTGGGCACCGAACTCGCCCGCGGGAAACGCGAACGCCGAGACCAACACGAGCACGGCGGACCCGCCGCCGGGAAGCCGGATCGTCGGCAGGAACCCGAGTCTTTGACCGAGGAGGACCAATGATCGACATCATCAATCGGATCAACGCCGCCCAGCGCGAGATCGGCAGTCAGGCCGTCGCCAGTGGTGCGGGGCGATCGGTGCTGTTGCGCCGGATCTACGACGCCCCGATCGCGGACGTCTGGAGTGCCTGCACCGACCCTGAACGGCTCGCCCGGTGGCTGGGCTCGGTCGAAGGCGATCTCAGGGTCGGCGGTGCGTTCCAGATCAAGGACAATGCCGGCGGCGAGATCCTGCGCTGCGAGGAACCCCGTCTGGTGAAGGTGACCTGGCTCCTCGGAGAGGGCATGCCGACCGAGGTCGAGGTACGCCTCGCACCTGACGGTGGCGACCGCACCGTCCTCGAACTGGAACACGCCTCACCCGCCCAGGTCGTCGACGAACTCGTACGCGCCTACGGTCCCGGCGGCACGATCGGGATCGGCTGCGGTTGGGATCTCGCACTGCTCGGTCTCGATCTCCTCCTGCGCGGTGCGCCGTTCGACCCCGTCACCTGGCAGGACAGCCCTGAGGTGAAGGAGTTCGCCGTGCGCAGTGCCCATGCCTGGGGATCCGCGATCCAGGCCGCCTGGGGAACCGGTGACGACGACATCGCCGCGGCCATCGCGTTCGCGGTGCAACACTTCGCCCCCGAGGCCAGCGGCGGCCGATGACGCACACCCTCGCCCTGACCCGGGCCTCGCTCCAACGGTCCCCGACCGGCGACAGAATGGACCCGCCCACGTGACAGACAGGAGACCGAGGTGCCGGAGACGACGGTGGCCGACGTGATGGCCGAACTGGCCACGCTGGAGGACCCGAAGGCCCGCGAGGTGAACGCGAAACACGGTGACGATCACGGGGTGAACCTCGGCAAGCTACGCGCGCTCGCGAAGCGACTGAAGACGCAGCAGGACCTCGCCCGCGAACTCTGGCGGACCGATGACACCGCGGCGAGACTGCTGGCGATCCTGATCTGCCGCCCGAAGGCGTTCGAGCGCGACGAACTGGACACGATGCTGCGCGAGGCACGCACGCCCAAGGTGCAGGACTGGCTCGTGAACTACGTGGTCAAGAACAATACGTACGCCGAAGAGCTGCGGGTGGCCTGGTCCGCCGACCCGGATCCGGTGGTCGCGAGCGCCGGCTGGGCACTGACCGTCGACCGCGTGGCGCGGAAACCCGAGGGCCTCGACCTCGGAGGACTGCTCGATGTCGTCGAGGCGGAGATGCAGGACGCTCCGGACCGCCTCCAGTGGGCGATGAACCACTGCCTGGCGCAGATCGGCATCGACCACGCCGAGCACCGCGCCCGGGCGATGGACATCGGCGAGCGCCTGGGGGTGCTCAAGGACTACCCGACTCCCCCGAACTGCACGTCCCCGTACGCGCCCGTCTGGATCACCGAGATGGTGCGCCGGCAGCACGCCACGTAGGAGCGCTCCGCACGCTCACCCGTCCTGCGGCTCGGTGCGCGCCGGCCCGTCGAGCCGCAGGATCGTCTCCTCGATCTCCGCGTTCCGCGCGTTGGCGAACGCGGTCTCCGTGCCCGCGACGGTGAAACCCGCCCGCCGCAGCACCGTCAGCGATCCCACGTTGTCGCTCGCGGCGCGGGCGAACACCGGCCGGACGGGCACCGATTCGAGGAGCATGGCGAGCGCGCGGCTGGCGATGCCGCGTCCCCAGAAGGCCCTGTCGATCCAGTACGTCACCTCGGTCTCACCGTCCATGACGAAGCTGGCGACGCTGCCGACGAGCCGACCGTCGACGGTGACCGCCCGCAGGATGCCCTCCGGCGCCGCCCGGATCTTCGCCATGTGCAGATCGAACGCGGCGCGGTCGTCGGGATCCTTGGCGGTGAAGGCCGCCATCCAGACCGCCTCGGGATCCCGCCCCTGTTCGTACAGGGCGTCGAGGTCGGAATCGTCGATCGCTCGCAGCGCCACCTCAGTCACATCTGGCTCCCATCCGTCCGACGTCGATCAGCGGCGCGAAGCTACCAGCGGCATCCGACAATGTGGCGCGGCGGCTCGGGTCGCCCCGGTGGCCCCCGCGCTGCTGCCGTTCCGGGGTGCCGCGACCTGCCCGCGACCGGCCGGGACGGGCCACCGGCCGGAGGTACCCTCGGTCGGTGTTCTCCCGCCACGGCCCGACCCTGCGCGAACTGGGCGTCCAGGCGCTGTCCTCGGTCGAGCGGGGCTACGACCTGCTGGCACCGAAGTTCGACCACACCCCGTTCCGTACCCCGGAGACGATCCTCGACGCGACGGCCCGCGCGCTGTCCGGACTCGGGCCGTTCGACGACGGGCTGGACGTGTGCTGCGGCACCGGCGCGGGCATGCTCGTTCTCCGGCCGCTGTGCCGGCGGCGGATCACCGGCGTCGACTTCAGCACCGGCATGCTCGTCCGGGCGCGCGGCGCGCACCCGGACGCCACCTGGATACGGGCGGACGCGCGGGCCCTACCGTTCACCGAAGGCTTCGACCTCGCGGTCAGCTTCGGGGCGTTCGGGCATTTCCTGCCCGCCGAGCGGCCCGCACTCTTCGAAGGGGTGTACCGCGCCCTGCGCCCCGGAGGGCTGCTCGCCTTTCCGATCGGCGCGCCGCCGCCGCCCACCTCCGTCGCGTACTGGGCCACGCTCGGCTTCGACGTGGCCATGCGGTTCCGCAATGCCGTGTGGCGCCCGCCGTTCGTCATGTACTACCGCACCAACCCGCTGCCCGCGATCCACGACGACCTGACGGCGGCCGGCTTCACGGTGACCACCGCCGCCCTGCCCGATCTGGGCCGACTGCGCGACGGCGAGCCGCGATTCCGGCTCGTCCTGGCGCGCAAAGCCTTACGGGTCGGTGACGGGGAGGCCGCCGGCCTCAGGCCGGACCGTCGCGGATGATGCCGCGTAGCTGGTCGACGGAAATCGCCTCCGCGCCGGGTCCCACCAGCCACCAGGTGGCGCCGGCCGCCGCGTACGGCGTCGGGTCCTGCTCCGGTTCGAGCGGGACCACGACGTCGAAGGCCGCCGGAGGGTTCGGTCCGCGCAGGGTGGTGAGGTCGGCGACCATCTCGGCGAGCTGGTCGGGATGGTCGAGGTTGACCGGGATATAGCCCTGGTGGCGGGCCGCGCGCCGCAGCGGCTTCGGTTTACCGGGATAACCACCGACCCACACCGGCACACCGGGCTGCTGGACCGGCCGGGGCAGGAACCGCATGCCGTCGACCACGTAGTGCTCGCCCCGATGCCGCACGACCTCGCCGGACCAGGCGGCGGTGAGGATCCCGAGTGACTCGTCGAGCATCCGGGCGCGACGCCGGTCGTCCCGTTCCTCACCGGTGATTGTGAGTTCGGCCCCGGCTTCGTCGTTACCCAGGCCGACGCCCAGGGTCAGCCGGCCGCCGCTGAGCCGGTCGAGCGTCGCGGTCTCCCGGGCCACCTTGACCGGCCGGCGCCGGGCGAGCGGGGTGACCATAGGGCCGAGCCGGATGCGTTCGGTCGCCGTCGCGATCGCCGCCAGGGTGACCCACGCGTCGGCCACGTCCGTTACCGGCTCGTGCCAGCGCAGCTGGTCCCAGACGAAGACGCCGTGCCAGCCGGCCTCCTCCGCCTCGACCGCGAGGCGGATGACGATCGCCGGATCGGCGAGCGCGTCGAACAACGGCAGGAACAACCCGGACCGTAGCCGTGTCATGATTACCGCACCTCCGAGGTGTGCTCGTGGATCGCGTGGACGATCGGCTCCCAGTCGGCCCGCTCGACCCCGTGACCGGCACCCTCCAGCATCAACAGCCGCGCCCCGGGGATCTCCTCCGCCAACGCCGCGCCGTGCGCGGGCGGGAACATCGGATCTGCGGTGCCGTGGATGACCAGCGTGGGGGCCGTGATCGAGGAAAGCGGACCGCGCGGGCGGGAGTCGCCGGCCAGGAGGTCGTGGTTCCGCACAGCGGCGATGTCACGCGCCCGTTCGGCGTCCGCGCGGATCAGGTCGCGCATGCCCGCCTCGTCGAACGGACGCTTGTCACCGGCGAGCATGCGCGCGTAGTCGAGCTGGTATTCGACCACCGATTCGGCGCTCGACCAGTCCACCGTCGTGGTGGAAACGAAGCGTCCGAACGCCTCGGACGGTGGTGGCAGCCCGGCCACCCCGGCGGTGGCGGCCGTCGTGCTGATCAGCACGAGCGAGCGGACCCGATCGGGGATGTCGAGCGCGAACAGCTGCGCCAGGCCGCCGCCGGCGGACACGCCGACGAGGTGGGCGGCCGGGACGCCGTACGCGTCGAGCACGCCAACCGCGTCGGCCACCAGGTCGTCGCCCGGGTACGGCGGGAGCCCCGGCGGAAAGCCCGTCGAGCGGCCGGTGTCCCGGTGGTCGTAGCGGATCACGAACCGCCCACCCACCGCCAACGCCCGACAGAAGGCGTCCTCCCACCACATCATCGACGCGCCCGCGCCCATGATCAGCAGTACGGGCGGATCGGTCGGGTCGCCGAAGGACTCGGTACACAGCTCGACGCCGTTCGATCGGATCATTCGCTCGGTCATGTCCCGATGCTAGGGTCCGACTGGCTCACCGAAGGGATCCAGTTCAGCGGACATGGACGAGACCAGTCAGTCGATGGAGCTGCTGCTCACCGTCACCCGGCAGGGTGACCGGACACTGGGCACGCAGATCGAGACGCAGGTGCGTGACGCCGTCCGCGACGGGCGGCTGCGCGCCGGCGCCCGCGTGCCGTCGACCCGTGACCTCGCCCGTCAGCTCGGCGTCTCCCGCCGGGTCGTGGTCGGGGCATATGCGCAACTCGCCGCCGAGGGATACCTGACCCTGCGACAGGGCGCCCGGCCGAGCGTGGCCGACACCGTCCAGGCGCCGGCACACCCGGTGCCCAGCGCGCCCACTCCCGCTCGGACGCCCCGCTTCGACCTGCGCCCGCGCGCACCGGACGTGTCCCGGTTTCCCCGCGCGCAGTGGCTGCGCTGCCTGCGCGACGCCCTGCGGAACATGACGAACGCCGACCTCGGCTACGGTGATCCGCGCGGGACGGAGGCGCTGCGGTCGGCCCTGGCCGACTATCTCGGCCGCGTGCGGGGGGTGGTCACCGTCCCCGGACGCGTCGTCGTCACCAACGGGTACTCACAGGGACAGGGGATCGTCTGCCGGGCGCTTGTCGACAGCGGAGTGCGGCGGATCGGGTTCGAGAACCCGAGTCACCCGGAGCAGCGGCGCGTCGCCGAGGCGGCTGGCCTACGGGTCGTGCCCGTCGCCGTCGACGAGTGCGGCATCCGGGTCGACGCGCTCGACCGGGCCGACGTGGACGCCGTCGTGCTCACCCCGGCGCACCAGCACCCCACAGGCGCCGTGCTCACCGGCGCCCGCCGACGCGATCTGCTCGCCTGGCTGCGACGCCGGGACGCCATCGCCATCGAGGACGACTACGACGCCGAGTACCGGTACGACCGCGCCGCCGTCGGTGCCCTGCAAGGGCTGGATCCCGACCGGGTCATCTACGCCGGCTCGGCCAGCAAGACGCTCGCACCGGCGCTCCGCCTGGGTTGGCTCGTCGTGCCCGGGCGTCTGCTGGCTGCCGTCACCGACCACAAGGACCTGGCCGACTGCGGCACCGCCGGCATCGAGCAGCACGCGTTCGCCACCTTCCTGTCCCGGGGCGAACTCGACCGGCATCTGCGCCGGATGCGGATCCGCTACCGTCGCCGCCGCGACCTCCTCCTCCGGACGCTGGCCGAGGCTCTCCCCGAGGCGACGGCGCGGGGCATCGCGGCCGGTCTGCACGCCACGGTCGAGTTGCCCGACGGGTATGACGAGGAGGCGATCCTCCGCCAGGCCCGTCAGCGGGGTGTCGACCTGATGACCACGCACGACTTCTGGATTCCGCCCGGATCCGGGCGGCCAACCCTCTTGCTCGGGTACGGGCAGGTGCCCCTGCCGGCCGTTCCGGAGGCCATCCGGGTCGTCGCCGACGCCGTCCGATCCGGACGCGCTGGCTAGGCTGCCGCGGATTCCAGCAGGAGCGTGCTGGTGGCCTCGGGCGCTTCGAGCATGGGCAGGTGCCCGACGCCGGCCAGGACCTCGACCCGCGCGTTCGGCACCGCGTCGTACTGATGGGCCGACGACGGCTCCCACCGGGGATCGGCGGCGCCGAAGATCACCAGAACCGGGATGTCGAGGCCGGCGAGACGCTCGGGCACTCCCCGCTCGGCCAGATACGCGGTGTTGTGCCGCAGCACCGACCGCATCGCGCGATAGCTGATGGCCCGCACGTCGGTGACCAGTTCGTCCGGGACGGCCACCGGGCGGGCACACGTCGCGGCGATTCCCCTGCGGATCATCGTATCGGTGCGTATCGACCACAGCAGCGGCCCGAGGGGCGGCGTCAACAGGCCCCGGAGCAGCAGCGGCTGTGGAAGGAACGCGTCGAGCCGTGGCCCGGTGCTGACCAACGCGAGTGAGGCCACCAGGTCGGGCCGTTGTTCGGCGAGGGCGGTGGCCACGTAACCGCCGCTGGAGTGCCCGACCACGGTCGTGGACGGGACGCCCAGGTCGTCGAGCAACGCTGCCACCGCGCTCGCCTGGACGGGCACGTCGTATGAAGGTCCGGGCGGAGACTGGCCGCAGCCCGGCAGGTCGATTCGGATGACGTGGTGGCTACGGGCCAGCATCGGCACCATCGGCCCCCAGCACGCGCCCGAGGCTCCGGAGCCGTGGATGAGCAGCAGTGGGGGTGCCTGTCGCGGGCCATCGTGGACGACGCGCATCGGTCGCGGCGCCTGGTCGGAAGCGCTCATTCCGGCATGGTGCCTGGGACGACCGCCGTCCGTCTTGGACAAATGAGGCCGTGACGAGGGTTGGAGTTCAGGGCACCCGGCCGAGCGTGGCCCACGCGGAGGCGACGATGTCGAAGGTGCCCGCTCGGGGAAGCAGCGCCGCACATCGATCGCGCAGCGCCTCCCGATCCCTCGGGTCGAGCCCGTGGACGTACTCGCCCGCGGGTGCCACTCCGAGTGTGAAGGGCTCCCACCATTCGTCGAAGCTCGCGAAGGTCGTCTGAACCGTCAGTGCCGTCGACACGACGTCGCGCAGCCCGGCGGCGCCGAACAACTCGGCCAGGTGCCCTTCCCGGACCCCGGCGAGCGCCGACTCGTCGCGGGCGTGGGGATCGAGGTCCTTGACGGCTCGCCAGAACGTCGCCAGCGGACCGCTACCGCCGGCGTGATCCCACACGCAGGCGGTGACCGCACCCCCGTGACGCGTGACCCGGGCCATGTCGCGCAGGCCCGCGACCGGGTCGTTCATGAAATGCACGACCAACTGAGCGCAGGTGACATCGAAAGCATCGTCGGGGAACGGCAGCCGTTCCGCGGCGGCGCGGCCGATGTCGACCTCGGGGAAGCGGGCACGTGCCGCCGCGACCATGGCCTCCGACGGGTCGACCGCCGAGACGGCTCCGGCCCCGAGGCGCCCGACGAGTTCCGCTGTCAACGCGCCGGTCCCGCACCCGACGTCCAGCGCCCGCTGCCCCTGCGCGACGCCGCTGAAGTCTGCGAACCTGCCTGCCAGGGGCTCGGAGTATCGACCCATGAAGCGACCGTAGGCGTCCGCGCCGACATCGAAGCTCACCCGCGCATTCTACTCGCGAAACTCGATCGGCCGGCGTGCCGCCCGGGCGCCGGCACGCCGCACCGGTGCGGCCCCGGGCCACCGTCCCGGCGTGCGCGACGCTGGGACGGACCGCCCTACCCGCCGTGGCGGTAGTGGGCGTGGATCGGTTCGGTCGCCTTCTCGGCGAGAGCGGGCCCGTCGAAGGTGACGTCCGCGGCGGTGGCGGGTGCGGAGCCGGGCGGCTGGAGAGCGCGCAGCTGCGCGGTGCTCAGCGCGAACACGACGCGACGCAGGCCGGCGCGGGCGATCACCTCCGCGCACATGCCGCACGGTTCGCAGCTGGTGTACATCGTGATTGTCGCGCGCCGCTGCGGTGGATAGGTCATTGCCGCGAACCGGGCCAGCACGAGTTCCGGATGTGCGGTGATGTCGCCGGTGCTGGTGACGGTGTTGTGTGCGCGTTCCAGGATGGTGCCGTCGCGGTCGACCAGCAGCGAGCCGTAGGGCAGCTCGCCCACGTCGGCGGCGGCCGCCGCGAGGTCGATCGCGACCGTCAGCAGTCTCTCGTCGTCCGGGCTCATGCCAGCCTCAGCTCGCCGTGTCCGGTGACCAGCCCCGAACCGGACAGCCGCACCCGGTCGTCGACGACGTCGACCCGGATCCGGCTGGGACGCCCGAGGTGGTGCCCCTGCTCGATGAAGACCGGTGAGCCGGCGGCGGCTCTGCCGGACCGGAGGAGAGCGACGGCG
Source organism: Plantactinospora sp. GCM10030261 (assembly GCF_042666615.1). NCBI lineage: Bacteria > Bacillati > Actinomycetota > Actinomycetes > Micromonosporales > Micromonosporaceae > Plantactinospora > Plantactinospora sp. GCM10030261. The sequence goes on along the minus strand of NZ_JBHTDD010000007.1, from coordinate 87,693 downwards.
AGCGGGCCCGCGGCCGTCCCGGTGGCGGGGTCCTCGGCGATGCCCACGGTCGGGTTGAAGAACCGGGTGTACGCGGCCGCGCCGTCACCGCCACCGGCGGTGGTGTAGACGTAGCAGCCCTCACCGCCGGCCTCGGCCAGGATCGCGGCGAGTTCGCGGTCGTGGGCGACGGCCGCGTCGACCGCGGCGCGGGTGGCGAGCGGAACGAGCAGGTGCGGCACCCCCGTGGACACCACCTGAGGGGTGGCGTCGGCAGAAAGCTGGTAAGCGTCGAGCCCGAGCGCACCGGTCAGCCGCCGGTCATCGGTGACCTGCTTGCCGAACTCGGGGACGCCCTGGTCCATGACCACGCGGGTCGGCTCACCGGGCGGACGCAGGATCTCCACGGCCAGCACCTCGGTGCCGATGCGCTGCCGCATCGTCACGGCGGGCTGGTCACCGGTCAGTCCCTGGTCGGCCAGCCACAACCAGGCGCCCAGCGCGTTGTGGCCGGCGCCACCGACCTCGGCGCCGGCCGGTGTGTACGAGCGCAGGTGCCAATCCGCGCCCTCGCCCGCGTCGAGCAGGAACGTGGTTTCGGACTGGTTGAACTCTCGGGCTATCGCCTGCATCTGCGGCACGGACAGGTGGTCGGCGTCCGGCACGAGCGCCAGCGGATTACCCGTCAGGGGACGGTCGGCGAAGACGTCGACGAAGTAGAAGCGGATCATGTATTTCAGTCTTCCTCCTCGGCACCGCGAACGGCAGCGCACTTTTGCGGATGTGACCTCGCCGCGCCGTTGGATCTGCGGCAGAATCGCCAGATGGCGAACGAAGGTACCGCGATGGATCTGGACGCGGTGGATCACGCGTTGCTGGCCGCCGTGCAGGCGGACGGGCGGGCGACACTCGCCGACCTGGCTGCGGCGATCCAGCTCAGCGTCTCGGCCACCCGGGCCCGGTTGCGCGCCCTGGAGCAGCACCGGGTGATCACCGCGTACGCCGCTCGCGTCGAGCCCGGGGCTCTCGGTTACGCGCTGCGGGCGGTCGTCCGGATGAAGGTGCACGGCTCGCTCTACGACAAGGTCGCCACGGTGTTGGAGCGCCGACCGCAGATCGTCCGCTGCCTGCGGGTGACCGGCGAGTCCTGCTACCTGATGGAGATCGTCGCCACCGGCATGAAGGACCTCGAGGACATCACGTCCGACCTGGCCCGGATCGGTTCGATCACCACAGACCTGGTCTACGAGATCGTGGCGGACCGACCGACGCCCCCACCGCCGGCGGTCAGCCGATCCTGATCCGGCACGTCCGTCGGACTCAGCGCCGGCGACCGTACGCCGGCCGACGTCGGCGGCGCGACTCCTGGCCGGGGCCTGGGCGGCGCGTCACCCGGGCGGGTCCGGCAGCGGTACGGCGGCCATCAGGGTCCGGGTGTAGGGATGCTCGGGCCGGTCGATGATGTCCGCGGCCGGGCCCGTCTCCACGATGCGGCCCTGGTACATCACCGCGATCCGGGTGCACACCTGGCGCACCACCGACATGTCGTGCGAGATGAACAGGTAGGTCAGCCCGCGTGCCTCGGCCAGTTCGTTTAGCAGGTTGAGGACCTGGGCCTGGACCGAGACGTCGAGCGCGGAGACCGGCTCGTCCAGCACCAGGGCCTCCGGCTCCACGGCCAGCGCCCGGGCGATGGCCACCCGCTGGCGTTGGCCTCCGCTGAGTTCGTGCGGACGGCGGGTGACGTACCCCGCCGGCAGGTGGACCTGCTCCAGCAGCGCCCGGATCCGGGCGTCCCGGGCCGGACCGGTGGCGAGACGGTGGATGTCGATGCCCTCCGCCACGATGTCGCCCACCGACATGTAGGGATCGAGGCTGTCGTACGGGTTCTGGGCCACCAGTTGAACCCGCCGGCGCATCGCTCGCAGGTCGCGCCGGGACAACGCGAGCAGGTCGACGCCGTCGACCGACACCGTTCCGCCCGCGGGGCGCACCAGACCGAGCAGAACCCGCGCGAGGGTGCTCTTGCCGCAGCCGCTCTCCCCGACCAGGCCGAGGCTCTCGCCACGGTCGACGCGGAGGCTGGCCGAGTCGACGGCCCGTACCGGCGGTCCGCCGCGGCCCGGCAGACCACCGCGCCGGCCACGGTAGGAAACGTTGATTCCGGTAAGTTCCAGGAATCCGGTGTTCACGTCCTGGGTCGCGGGCTGGCTGGTCATCGGAACTCCGGGCGGACGACGCACGCGGCGGCATGTCCCGGCGACACGGCCGCGAGCGGGACCTCCTGGCGGCAGATGTCCTGCACGAAACGACAACGGGTGGCGAAAGCGCAGCCCGTGGGCGGTGTGGACAGGTCCGGTGGCGCTCCGGCTATGGCCGTCAGCCGGGGGCGGCGTTCGGTCAACGGCGGTACGGAGTCCAGCAGGGCCCGGGTGTACGGGTGGACGGGACGCCGGAACAGTGTCGAGGTGGGTGCCGCCTCGATCACTTGTCCGGCGTACATCACCACCGTCCGATCGGTGTACTGGGCGATGACGCCCATGTCGTGGGTGATCAGCAGGGTGGCGATCCGCCGCTGCCGGGACAACCGCGTGAGCAGGGTGAGGATCTGCGCCTGGATCGTCACGTCGAGCGCCGTGGTGGGTTCGTCGGCGATGACGAGGGTCGGCTCGGCTATCACCGCGACCGCGATCATCACCCGCTGTTTCATTCCGCCGCTGAGCTGGTGTGGATAGGACCTGGCGACGCGTTCGGGCTCGGCGATGCCGACCTGGTCGAGCATCGCCAGGCTGCGCTCCCGCACCTGGCTGGTCGTCAGCCGCTGGTGCGACCGCAGGGCCTCGCGCAGGTGTCCGCCGACGGTCATCACGGGGTTGAGCGCCGTCGAGGCGTCCTGGAAGACGACGCCGATCCGACGTCCGCGGATTCGTCGTCGTTCCTCCTCGGAGCACTCCCGAAGGTCGACGCCCTCGAACTCGATGGATCCGCCGACGACGGCGCCCTGTCCCGGTGGGAGGAGCCCGGGCACCGACATGGCGGTGGCGGACTTTCCGCTGCCGCTCTCCCCCACCACGCCGACGATCTCACCGGGCCGTACGTCGAACGAGACGCCGCGCACGGCATGTACGGTGCCTCGACCGGTCCAGAACCGGGTGTGCAGGTCGCGGACGCGCAGGATCGGTGACGCCGTCGAGCCGTCCGCGTCGGCCGCGACATCCAGGCCGCCGGTCCGGGTGTCCGGGCTCACGACGGGACGGCGTCGTCGGACGCGGGAGCGAAGGTGTAGCCGAACTGTTTGGCGATGGAGCCCGAGTCCACATAGGTCCACTGGTTGGCGATCCGGCCGTCCGCGTCGAACTGGTAAACCAGGCATTCCGGCACACTGAAGGGCCGTCCGGTGGGGCGCATGCCGAGGAAGTCCCCGGTGTGGGTGCCGCTGGCGGTGGTTCGCGCCACGACCCAGTCGCCAGCGGAGATCAGCTGGACGATTGTGAGAATCTCGTCCGGGAAGGATTCGAACAGTCCGGCGTGGAAGTCCCGCAGGGCGTCCATGCCGGCGATGGGCTCTTCGATGAACGGCTCGCGCAGGGCCGCCGCCGGGGTGAACTCCGCGAGCACCTCGTCGAGGTGTTTGCGGTTGAACGCGTCCACGACCCGGTGAACGGTCGCTTCGTTGCTGGACTCGGACATGCGGTGCCTCCTGCTGTTCGTCGAGCTAGCTGTGGAACGTCCGCCCGGCGGCGGTCCTGCGTCGAAGCAGATCCCCGACGAAGTTGACGGACAGCACGGTGGCGGTGATGGCGAGCCCCGCCAGCAGTGCCGTCCAGGGTGAGGCGGAGAGGGTGAGCCGACCCTCGGCGACCATGTTGCCCCAGGTGGGAGCCGGCGGCGGGATCCCCAGTCCCAGGTAGCCGAGGGCCGTCTCGACCAGGATCATGAAGCCGATCTGGAGCGGGGCGATGACCAGGATCTGGCCGACGACGTGCGGATACATATGGCGGTACACGATCCGCAGGTGGCCGGCGCCGAGCACGCGGGCCGCCTCGACGAACCCGCGGCCGTGCAACGACAGCAACGCTCCCCGGACCACCCGGGCGAAGACCACCCAGCCGAACAGGGACAGGATCAGGACGAGAACGAGCTGGTTGGTGCCGAAGACGGCGGAGACCGCGATCGCGAGCAGCACGGCGGGGATCGCCAGCGCCATCTCGGTGAGCAGCATGATGCCGCGATCCAGCAGCGTCCCGAGCCGGCTGCCGACGCCGGTGCCGTACCCGGCGACCAGCCCGAGCAGGGTGCCCGCCACGGCGGAGACCGCGACGGCGCCGACTCCGATGGTCAGCGAGACGCGGCTGCCGTACACCAGCCGGCTGAACAGGTCCCGCCCGAGCTTGTCGGTGCCGAGCGGGTGGCTCCAGTCACCGCCGAGGAACGCCGGCGGCAAATGCTGGTTGCGCAGGTCCTGGACCTCGGGACCGACCGGTACGACGAGTGGCGCGGCGGCGGCGAGAGCGACGAGCAGGACGAGGTAGGCGGCGCCGGCGTAGCCGAGCGCGGTGCCGATTCTCGGGGCCTTGGGACGGGCCTGTTCGGTGGCGGCCCGGGCGGGGGGCGCGGCGGCGGCGCCGGCCGCGCCGATGGTGACCTGGTCACTCATGTGGCCCTCCGGATGCGGGGGTCGAGCACCCCGTACAGCAGGTCGGTGACCATGTTGCCGACGGCGATGACCGCGGCGAAGACCAGGACGGCGGCCTGCAGGACCGGGAAGTCGGTCCGGGTGACCGCCTCCACGGCGAGTCGGCCCAGTCCGGGCCAGCCGAACACCGCCTCCACGATGACGGTGCCGCCGAGCAGCGCACCGAAGTTGACGCCGATGACGCTGACCAGGGGGTTCAGCGAGTTCCGCAGGCCGTGCCGGAGCAGGACGCCGCGGCCGGTGGCGCCCCGGGCGGTCGCCGCCAGGACGTGGTCCGAGTGGAGCGCGTCGATGAGGCTGGCCCGGAGCACCATGGTGAACTCCGCGACGAAGAAGAACGCGATGGTGGCGATGGGCAGCACCAGGTGCCCGGCCGTTCCGGCGCCGGAGGTGGGGAACCACCCGAGGTGCACGGAGAACACCAGGATGAGCACGGTGCCGAACCAGAAGTTGGGGATCGCCCGGGCGACCAGGCCCGAGGACAGGATGACCGAGTCGGTACGCCCGCCCGCGCGCCGGGCGCTCAGCAGGGCCAGCGGGACGGCGACAACGAGCGCGACGATGAGGCCGCCGAAGACCAGTTCGAGGGTGGCGGGCAGGCGTTCCAGGACCACCTCGATGGCGGGACGCCGGTAGCCCCAGGAGATACCGAAGTTGCCCTGCAGCGCCTGCCAGGCGTACGCGAAGTACTGGACCAGCACGTTGTCGTTCAGGCCGTACGCCTCGCGCAGTGCCGCCCGGTCCGCCGGGGACGCCTGGACGGGCAGCAGCACCGACGCCGGGTCCCCGGCGAAGCGCAGCAGCACGAAGGCGACCAGGCTGGTCGCGAACAGCACGAACGCGAAGCGCGCCAGCCGGCCCACGGCGAAGCTCAGCATTCATCCTCCGAATGTCCGACAGTGGCGGTGCGGGTGCCGTTACGCGCCGAGACTGATGCCGTCCAGGTGGATCCTGCTGTCCGGGGTCGGTCGGAACCCCTGCACCTCGGGGACGTGGACATAGGTCTTGTGGTTCTGCCAGAGGGTGACCGATCCCGCCTGTTCGTGGACGAGTCGGCTGCACTCGCGTAGCAGGTCGCGGCGCTTGGTGACGTCGAACTCCCGGTTGGATGCGCGGAACACCTTGTCGTACTCCGGGTTGTTCAGGTCCATGCCGAGGAAGGCCTCGGTGTCGTACCACATGAGGCCGAACGCGGCGTCCATGACGGGGAAGTAGTCCCAGCCACCCACCTGCCAGTAGTCGAGGTCGATGTCCTGCAGGGCCCGCTTGAGGAAGGTGGACTGCTCCATCGGCTGGACCGTGATCTGGATGCCGACCTCGGCGAGTTGGGAGCGGATGACCTCGGTGAAGTCGGCCTCCATCAGCCCGGCCGACGGTTCGCCCCGGTAGAGGGCGCCCAGGTCCACTCCGTCGCGGTGACCGGCCTGGGCCAGGAGTTCCCGGGCCCGCTGTGGGTCGTGCGGGTATTCCTTGACGTCCGGGTTCCAGCCGAACGCGTCGCGGCCGATGACCTGCCCCTCGGTCGCCTGCCCCATGCCCTCCAGGACCGAGTCGACGATGACGCGGCGGTCGATGGCGAGGTTCATCGCCAGCCGGACCCGGGGGTCCGCGGTGGGGTGACCGTCCTTGGCGGCCTTGGCGATGTAGGGGCTGAGCAGGTTGGACCGGGCCTCGGGAGTGTCGGCGACGACGAACCCGTCGGACCTCAGTCCGGCCAGGTCGGCCAGGCCGATCTTCTCCGCGAGGTGCACCTCCCGGGAACGCAGCGCGGCCAGCCTGGTCGCCTGGTCCGGGATGCCGCGGAACTCGATCCGCTGGACCGAGGGGGCGTCGCCCCAGTAGTCCTCGAACCGTTCCAGCACGATGGCCTCGCCCTTGCGCCACTCGGCGAGCTGGTACGGGCCGGTGCCGATCGGTTCCTGGGCGAACTTCTCCGGGCCGACGGACTGCAGGTGGGCGGGCGGCGCGAACTGCACCTGGGAGAGCCCGACGGGGCACATCGCCCAGGGTTCCTTCGTGTTGATGAGCAGCGTGTACCTGTCCCGGACCTGAGCGCTGGCGAACGGTTGGATCCGGAACAGGATGGGTGAGGGCGGTTGGATCTCGAACAGTTGCTCGATGTTGAACTTCGCCGCCTCGGCGTCCCATTCCTCGCCGTTGTGGAACCGCACGCCCTCGCGGAGCGTGAACTCCCACTGCCGGTCCCCGACCGGCTTCCACTCGACAGCCAGGCCGGGCTGCTGCCCGGCGTCCGGCTGGAGCGGGTCCGCCTGCACGAGGTATTCCATGATGGCCGAGCCGACCGTGAAGCCGCTCTGGTGGTACTCCAGGTTCTGGAAGAGGGTGGGCGGCTCACCATCGAGGGCGATGACGAGTGGGCCGTCCACATTGGCGTCGGACGATCGGCGGGTCGTGGTGCAGCCACCCAGCACCACACCACCGGCCAGTGCGCCGGCTCCGAGGAGAAGCTGTCGCCGGCTCCAGGTCGCCGCACGGCGCGGGACCCCGCTCATCGGAGAGTCCCCGTGCCGTCTCGTCGTGCCGCCATGCCACCCTCCCGGGGCGTTGCGTAATATGCAATGCTGTTGCACATCGCGTTGCCTGAGGTTAGACCGATCGCGGTCTGAACGTCAATGGCCTGCGGTTTGTCGTTCCCGCACGCCCGCCCTACCCGCGGGCGATGTCGTCGAGACCGAAGCCGAACTGCTTGGCGATCGTGCCGGAGTCGACGAAAACCCAGAGGTTCTGCACCCTGCCGTCGCGGATCTCATAGATCGTCGCCTCCGGCACGTCGAACTGACGGCCGGTCGCCGGCATGCCGAGGAAGTCGCCCGAGTGGGTGCCCCGGCAGCGCCACTTCCCCACCACCCACGGCCCATCGGAAATCAACTGCTCGATGGTGATCGACTCGTCGGGAAAGTAGCGGAACGAACCTTCGAAGTACTCCCGGAGCTTCTGCTTGCCCGCGATCGGTTCGTCGATGAACGGCTCGTACTGCACCGCGTCGTCGGCATAACAGGCGAGCAGGGTCTCCAGGTCCTTGCGGGTGAAGGCCTCGTTCGCCCGGCGTACCAGCGCCTCGTTCGCCACCTCCTGGCGGGCCTTGCCGGACGTCACGACGGACAACGACCGCAACGTCGGAGTCCTCCCGGTAAGCGTCGCCAGGTGACCCGACAGGGCCTCCCAGCCGGTGGATTCGAACCGCTCGGCCTCCCGGCGGCTGTCCCACCACAGGTGGACCACGACGGCGCCGTCGCCGTCGCGCGACACGTCGCTACGCGCCAGTCCCGGCGTACCGGCCAGCGACTCCGGTCCGCTCTCGAGGGCGTCGAGGGCGGCAGCCGGACCGCTGGTCGCGCAGTCGATCTCCATGACGAGCAGATGAGCCATGTCGTTGTTCCTTTCCAAACCGGGACAGCGTGGGACGGGGACGTTGATCGGGCATTCAGACCCGCTCTCTGGCGCCACTGCCGACCAGGGAGGCGGCGAGGACGGTGAGCGCCACGAAGACGCCCGGGAAGACGCTCGTCCACCACACCCCGGCGAGGACGTCCGGCGTGGCCTCGCCGATCATCAGCCCCCACTCCGGCGTCGGTCTGACGATCCCCACCCCCAGGAACGCGAGCCCGGCGGTGTCCAGGATCGCCCACCCGAAGGCCAGCATCGCCTGCGCCCGGGACGGACCGAGACAGTTACGGGACAGGTGCCAGAAGATGATCCGGGTCCGTGACGCACCGGCGACGACCGCCGCGTCGATGTAGTCCTTCGTCCGCTCGGACAGGGCCCGCGACCGGGCGACGCGGATGAAGTACGGGAGGTACGCGACCGCGAGCGCCATCACCACGACCCAGGTGCCGTTGCCGACGATCGACACGATGACCAGCGCGAGGATGATGGCCGGGAACGACAGGAGGACATCCGCCGCGCGCAGGATCAGCGAACTGACCGGCCCCTCGGTGGCACCGGCCACCAGACCGAGCATCGTGCCCACCGGTGCCGCCAGGAGGACGACCGCGCCGGCGATGAGCAGATCGAGGTGGGCGGCGGCCACCACCCGGCTGAACACGTCGCGGCCGAACTGGTCGGTACCCCAGAGGGCACCCGCGGACGGCGGATGCAGCGCGTCGGCCGGGTTGGTGCTCAACGGATCCGGACTCGGCAGCAGCGGACCCAGCACCGCCAGGGTGATCAGGGCCGCGAGCAGGCAGAGGCCGACGCGGACCTTCACCGGAGAGCGCGACCAGGCGGCCTTCCACCGGGTCAGCCGAGCCGACGGCTGCGTGCGCGGTGCCGTGGTGGTCACGTGGTGTCCCCTCTCGATTCGTCGGGATCAGGCACGAAGCCGGACCCGTGGGTCCGTGGCGACGTACACGACGTCGACGAGGATGTTCAGGACGATGTACGAGAAACCGACCAGCAGCACGACGCCCTGCAGAGCCGTGATGTCCTTGTTCCCGAGCGCTTCCCAGGAGTACTGCCCGAGCCCCGGCCAGGCGAAGAGCGTCTCGATCAGCACGTTGCCGCCGATCAGGTAGCCGAGCACGACACCGACCGTGGTGATGATCGGCGGCAACGCGGTGCGCAGCGCGTCCCGGGTCACCGGGAGACCCAGGGACCGCTGGGCCCGGATGTAGTCGGAGTTGAGTTCCCGCTCCACGGCCGACCGGGTGACGTTGGCGATCGGGGCGAACACCACGAGCGCCAGTGAGACGACCGGCAGGGTGAGGCTGGAGATGCTGGCCCGTAGGCCCAGCCAGTCCAGCGTCAGTACGGCGTCCAGCGTGTGGAAGCCGGTGACGTGGCTCGGCGGGTCCATAAGCGGAGGCACCCGGCCCAGTGGCGGCGGCACCCACCCCAACGTGGAGAAGAAGACGAAGAGCAGGATCATGCCCACCCAGAAGACCGGCATCGAGGTGCCGACCACGATGGCCCCCCGCACCAGGTGGTCGACGAGCCGACCGGGACGCACCGCCGCCAGGACGCCGAGCCCGATGCCGACAAGCGTCGCCAACACCAGGGCGTACAGCGACAGTTCCAGGGTGGCGGGCAGCCGGTCCAACAGTTCGTCGCGTACCGGCTGCTGCGTCCGGATGCTGGCGCCCAGGTCCAGCCGCAGCGCGTCGACGACGTACCGGGCCAACTGCGTCAGCAGCGGTTCGTCCAGACCCATCTGCCGCCGGACCTCCGCCAGGCGCTCCGGTCCGGCATACGGACCCGCCCGCAGTCGCGCCGGATCCCCAGGTAGCACCCGCACCAGCGTGAAGGTGAGCAGGAGCACCCCAAGCAGCGTCAGCAGCGAGATCAGACTCCGCCGGCCGAGGAACCTCAGCATGTGCGTCGACACCCCCATCGCCACGATGGAGACGACCCGGTATCCCGGAGCGTCACGAGGCTCCCCGGTGCAGGAACTCGATACGCCGCAGCGGGTCGTAGAAATCGTTGACGCTCTTGATCTGGGCGGCCGTGACGACCACGTTGTCCGGCTGGAACAGCGGCACCCAGGGCATGTCCTCGGCGAAGGCCCGGGCCGCCTGCTCGACGAGCTGCGCCCGACCGGCACCGTCCGCCTCGGGCACGCCAGCCTTGATGATCCGGTCCACCTCGGCGTTGGCGAATCCCGTGTAGTTGATTGGCGAATCCGACTGAGCGACCCAGGAGAGCTGGTAGAACCCGTCGTTGCCCAGCGACTGCCAGTCCATGACGAAGAAGGGGAGCTTCCGCTGGCCCACCTGCTCCTGGAAGCTCGAGTCCGGGACGGTCTGCAACTCCACCGTGACGCCGATCTGCCGCAACACGTCCTGGACGATTGTGGCCGCCGCCTGGTCGAGCGGCTGCGACTGGCGGACCGCGAGCGGAAGGCTCTCACCTCGGTAGCCCGACTCGGCCACCAGTCGCTTGGCGGCATCCAGGTCCTGGGTGGTGGGGAAGACGTCCTGGTACCCGGGCATCCCCTTGCTGATCACGGAGTGGACGCTCTGGCCGTAGCCGAACAGCACCTGCTCCAGCAGTGTCGAGTACGGAACCGCCTGACTGATGGCCTCCCGCAGCTTCCGGTCGGCCAGCGGACCGGACGCGACGTTGAACCCCAGGTAGTGCACGCGCCGACCGTCGAGGTCGTGGACCTTGACCCGCTCGTTCGTTTCCAGCCGCTGCACGTCGCGCAGGGCGAGGTCGAGGGTGACGTCCACCGCGCCGCGGGAGATCAGGGCCAGCCGGTCCTCCTGGGACGGCACCACCTTGAGCACGATCTGGTCGGCCCGAACCCGCTCGGCGTCCGGGTGGTGCGGGTTCTTCTTCATGACCAGTTCCTGGCCCTTCTTCCAGGAGTCGATCATCAACGGCCCGCTGGAGACCGGATTCTGGGCGAACCACTTCCCCGCCCACGGGTCGTCGGCGGTCGCCTGCTTCTCGCCGGCGGCCTTGCTCATCACGCCGAAGCAGCAGGGCGAGGCCATGAACGGTTCGAACATGGGGCTGTCGAACGCCCGCTCGACGACGAGCGTCTCGGGATCCGGCGCGCGGACCGAGGCGGCCGATTCGATGCCGATCAGGGGAAGGAGCGCGCTCAGGTATCCCGGACCTTCGAAGATCCGCTGCCAGGTGTAGACCCAGTCTTCGGCGGTGATCGGGGTGCCGTCGGCGAACTTCGCGTCCTGGTTGATTTTGAAGGTGACCGTCCTGCGGTCGGCCGAGTAGGTCGGCGGATACTCGGCGATCGACGACCGGTATTCGCCATCGGCCTTGATGGTGCCGTCGCCGGTCTCCTCGTACTCCTCCGTGATGAGGGTTCCGGACAACGCGGACGTCACGATGTAGGCGGTGTCGTTGCGGAACTGCTGCGGGTCGAGCAGGTCCACGTCGGTGGAGAGCGCGAAGACCACCGGTCCACCGCCCTGCGCGTCCGCGCCACGGTTCGTCGAACCACCGGTGGTACATGCCCCGACCAGCAGGGCAACCACGGATGTCAGGGCCAGACCGCGTAACAAGCGACCGGTCATCAGGTCTCCTCTCACTGCTCGGTGGCAGCTTGGTCGGCGCGGTCACCGGTGACGGGGGCGGTCTCGGTTGCCCGTCCGTTCGGACGTTCCCGGTCCGGATCCGTGCGGGGAATGGCGGCGATGAGCTGCCGGGTGTAGGGATGTTCCGGTCGTTCGATGACCTCGGTGGTGGGCCGCGACTCGACCGCCCGCCCCTGGTGCATCACGACGACCCGGTCCGCGATCAACGACAGCGACGAGAAGTCGTGCGTGATGAACAGGTACGAAAGCTGGTGTCGGCGCTGGAGCGACCGCAACAGCTCGATCAGGCTGCGCCGCAGCGACACGTCGAGCGCCGATGTCGGCTCGTCCAGCACGATCAACGCGGGCTCGGTGGCCAGCGCCCGCGCGACGCAGACCCGCTGCTTCTGCCCGCCGGACAACTCACCCGGGTACCGCGACAGCAGCGATTCCGGGAGCTGGACCTGGCGTAGCAGTTCGACCGTCCGCGCCCGCTCCCCGGACCGTGCGACGACGCCGTGCAACCGCAGTGGTTCGCCCAGGGTCTGCGCCACGGTCAGGCTGGGGTTCAGGCTGGTGGTCGGGTCCTGGAAGACCATCTGCACGTCCCGCCGGAAGGCCCGGTCCACGCGATGCTCCCGCGCGTCCAGTTCGTGGTCCCCCACCCGGATGTGGCCGCCGTCCGGCCGTTCGAGGCCGAGCACGCACCGCCCGGTGGTGGTCTTGCCGCAGCCGCTCTCGCCGACCAGGGCCACCGTCTCGCCACGGTGGACCTCGAAGGACAGTCCGTCGACCGCGACGGTCCGTCGCTGACCGTCCTGGAACACCTTGCGCAGGTCGGAGACCGCCAGCAGGGGCTCCGGCGCGGACGGCTCCGGCGCGGACGGCTCTGCCGCGGACGGCTCTGGCGACGGCCCGGTACGACGCGTCGACTCGCGCAGCCGAGGCAGGGAGGCGACCAGCCGGCGGGTGTACTCGTGCCGGGGCGACGACAGCATGGAGGCGGTATCGGTGTCCTCCACCACCTGCCCGTCCTTCATCACGATCACGCGGTCGCAGGTCTCCGCCACCACCCCGAGGTCGTGCGTGATCATGAGAAGTGACATCCCGTGGCGAGCGCGGACGTCCCGGAGCAGCTCCAGGATCTGGGCCTGGACTGTCACGTCCAGGCTCGTGGTCGGCTCGTCCGCGATCAGCAGTCGAGGTTGGGTGGCGAGCGCCATGGCGATCATCACGCGCTGGGCCATGCCACCACTGAGCTGGTGCGGATACAACCTGGCGATCCGGGCCGGGTCGCCGAGTCCGACCGATTCCATAAGTGCGAGCGTCCGGGCCTCCGCGTCGGACCGGGACACCTGACCGCGATGCAGGTCCATGACCCGGCGGACCTGTCGGCCGACCCGGTGCACGGGGTTCAGACTGCTGCGCGGTGACTGGAAAATCATGGACGCCCGGCGGCGCCGGTAGTCGCGCCGCTCCCGGCGCCGGTCCCCCTGCCGCACGGCCGTCACATCCACGTCGCCGACGCGGACCTGACCGGCGGCGAGCCGTGCCGTCGGTGGCAGCAGCCCCATGACGGACAACGCGGTCAACGTCTTGCCCGAGCCACTCTCGCCGACCAGAGCGACGCTCTCGCCCGCACCGACCTCGAACGAGACTCCGGCGACCGCCGGTCGCACCGGTCGCGCCCGGCCGTGCCCGTCGAACGCGACGGTCAGGTCGTCGACCGCCAGCAGTGCGGCCGGGGCAGGCAGCGCCATCGGGACTCCCGGTGATCTCACAGACTCATATGGTTGCGCTATATGCAACGGCGTTGCATAATCGTTGACCATAGTGACCCGAGCCACATCCGCACAAGTGGGCACGGAAAGATCATCAACCCGGCGCCACCGGAGTCCCGCGCGGCCTTCCAGCACCGCACGGCGCGGCAGCACCGCCGCAGCCCGCCCGGTTTTCCCATGATCGGGCTCGGGTAAAGCATCGGCGGCAGCGCATCCAGCCGGGTACGTCGCCGTGACGGAAACGGATCCGAGTCACCTGTGGGGGTGCGACCGGTGCGAGTGCTGGGCGGCCGCTACCGACTGGTCGAGCCGGTCGGCAGTGGCGGAATGGCGGAGGTCTGGCGGGCCGACGACCTGCTGCTCCGCCGGACCGTCGCGGTGAAGCTGCTGGCTCCCCGGCTGGCCGCCGACCGAGCGTCCCGCGAACTGCTCCGCTCGGAGGCGTACGCCGCGGCCCGGCTCAACCACCCACACATCGCCAACGTGTACGACTACGGCGAGGCCAGGCTGCGCGGCTACCGGCGCCTGCCGTACCTGGTCATGGAGTTCGTCCAGGGCGAGACGCTGGCGGCGCGGCTGCGCGCGGGCGGTCCGCTGCCCTGGCCCGAGGCGGTGCGGGTGGTCGCGGACGTGGCGGTGGCGCTGGCCGCCGCGCACGCCGAAGGCCTCGTCCACCGGGACGTCAAACCCGGCAACGTGCTGCTGTCCCCGCGCGGGGTCAAGGTGGTGGACCTCGGGATCGCCCTGCCGATCGGCAAGCAGTCGGCCGGCAGACACGGCGAGGTGCTCGGCACCCCCCGGTACATGGCACCCGAGCAACTGCGCGGCGAGGCCGCGGCGCCGGACAGTGACATGTACGCACTGGGTCTGCTGCTGTACGAGTGCCTGACCGGAGAGCCGCTGCGGCGCGGCGCCAGCACGGCCGAGTTGCTCCGGCAACCACCCCCCGAGACCGCCACGCTGCCGACGCCGATCATGCCGGGACTGCCGGACGAGGTGGCCCAGGTGTGTCAGCGCTGCCTCGCCCCGACACCCGGGGACCGGCCCAGCAGCGAGTACGTCGCCGCGCTCCTCGCGCAGGTGGCGGGCCTAGCGAGCCCGGTCCGTACGCCGGTGAGGGCGGAACCCGACGACGCGGCCCGCACGGTCCGGATTTCCCGGCCGGTCCCGCGACCGGTCCGGTCGGTCTCGACGGCCGCCGCTGGGCCAGACCGCGCTAGCCGGCGACGGCGGCCCACCCGGCGCCAGGCGTTTGTCGCCGCGGTGCCCACGGTGGCCGTGGCCGCCCTCCTCGTCGCCCAGCTTCCGGGCCTCACCTCGACGGACGACGCCGCGGAGGGGGCCGGTGCCGCCGGCACCGAGGGCTGCGTGGCCCGGTACACGGCCCGGCACGTCACCGACGGCACCTTCACCGCCGCCCTCGCCGTCACGAACACGGGCGGACGAACCCTGCCCGACTGGTCGCTGTCGTTCTCCCTGCCGGCGGGTCACCGGCTCACGGACGGTGGGCCCGGCGTGGCACAGCAGGGCAGGACGGTGACCGTCACGCCCGATGACCCGATCGCCGCCGCGGGCACGGTAACCCTCGACCTGAGCGGAACCTACGACGTCACCGGTGGGGGCGCGCCGACCGGCTTCACGGTGAACGGGGTCTCCTGCGAACGGGCGTCCACGTCCGTGGTGTCCACGCCCCAGACACCCGTGACAGACGGCGTACCGAACGTCACGACCGAGGGCGGGGGCGACCAGGTGGACACCGTCGACGTGGCCGGCGAGACGGGTGGCGGCGGCACGCCGTCCCCCACCCCGAGGGCCACCCCGACCGGATCACCCACCCCCGGTTCCCCGCCGGCAACCCGTACGCCTCCGCCGCCGACGGGCACCCCGCCACCAGCCGAACCGACCGACCCGCCGACCGCGGAGCCCACGGCCGAACCGGAACCCTCCGGACCGTCGAACCCCGTGGACCCACCGGACGGGGGCGAGCCAACCCCCACGGCACCCGTCGACGACGAGTTGGACCCGACCTGACCGGAACGACCTCCGGTGGTCAGCCCTCCACCCACCCGTGGGAACGGGCGTAGTCGACCAGATGCTGCCGGACCTGGGTGATCTGGGTACCGGTGAGCGACGGCGCGTGCCGGAGCAGCACCTCGGTGACCTCGGCGAGAAACGCCCGCGCCGCCAACACGTCGCACATGCCGTCGTCGTCCCCCACGACGCCACCGCGCGTCAAACCGGCATCGGGCGGCATCAGGTCGGCGTCGGCCCGACCTGGTCCAGCGTCGTCGACACCCGAACGACCGGGCGTGACGGGTTCGTCGACGAGGCGGACGCTCGCCACCTTCAGACCCCGTTCGCCCTGCTCAACCTCGTATTCGACGCGAAGCCCGGGCCGCACCAGATGCCGATGCTCACCGAAGTCGTTCGCGTGGACGAACACGTCCTCCCCACCGGCGGCCGGGGCGATGAACCCGTAACCCCGGACCTCGTCGAACCGCAGTATCTTGCCGACCGCCACCACGCCATCCCCATCCGCCGCAACGCATCTCTCCCGGTGACCACCATACGACCCGTCCGTGGGGCTCCGGCCGGCGCTCGCACGCCTCGGGCCGCCAACGGGTCCGCCGCGTGCCGGTCGTCGCCGGACGGGCCAGCGTGCCGGGTCAGCCGCGCTCCACCAGGTGACCCACCACCTCGGGGCCGAGGAGCACCGGCGTGCCGGAACCGTCCCGGCGTGGACTGCGCTCCGGCAGTTGCACCGGCTCCCCGGTGGTGCTCGCCGCGGCTGGCCGCGGCCCCACCCAGGCCACCGCGAGCCGGGTCTCCCCCTTGAGGAACCGGTGTGCCCGCACACCACCGGTCGCCCGTCCCTTGGGCGGGTACTCCGCGAACGGGGTCACCTTGACCCCGAGCCCCGTTGAGGTGACCACCAGCGGTTCACCATGTTCCGCGTCGTCGGTCCGGACCACTCCGAAGAAGATCACCTCGGCGTCCGAGGACCGGCTGATGCCAGCCATGCCGCCACCCTTGAGCCCCTGCGGACGCACCAGGCGTGCCGGGAACCGCAGCAACTGCGCGTCGGACGTGACGAATGTGAGTTCCTCGGCGCCGTCGGCCAGCCACCCGGCCCCGACCACCTCGTCATCGGGCTTCAGCCCGATGACGTCGAACTGGTCGGAGCGCACCGGCCACTCCGGAGCACAGACCTTCACCACTCCCTGCCGGGTGCCGAGCGCCAACCCGGGCGACGCGGTGTCAGGCCCGGTCAGCGGGGCCAACGCCACCACCCGCTCACCCGACTCCAGCGCCACCAGTTCGGCGGCCGACATCCCACCACGCAGTGACACCGTGCCGCGCTGCTCGGGCAGCACCGGCAACGGCAACACGTCCGTCTTGAAGGCACGGCCCCGGTTCGTCACCAGCAGTACCTGCCCGCGCGCGGTCGAGTGCACCACCGACCGTACGGCGTCGTGCCGGACCCGACCGTTGCGCCGCTGCCCCTCGGACGCCTCCTCGGATTCGGCGGCGGTGCGGGCCACCAGACCCGTCGCCGACAGGATCACCTGGCAGGGGTCGTCGGCCACCTCCAGCGGCCCGGTCGGCACCGACGCGGCGAGCACCTCCTTGAGGTCACCGTCGATAAGCGTGGTGCGCCGGGGGGCCCGGAACTGCTCGCCGACCGCGGCCAGTTCGTCGGAGACCACCCCCTTGAGTACGCCTTCGTCGTCCAGGATCCGTGACAGCTCGGCGATCTCCGAGCGGAGCCGGTCCTGCTCGGCCTCCAACTCCAGCCGGTCGAACCGGGTGAGCCGCCGCAGCGGCGTGTCGAGAATGTAGGCGGCCTGCACCTCGGACAGCCCGAACTCGCGCATCAGCCCGTCCTTGGCGGCCTGCGCGTCGTCGCTGCCGCGGATCAACCGCACCACCCGGTCGATGTCCAGCAAGGCGATCAGCAGGCCGTCCACCAGGTGCAGCCGTTCCTGCCGCTTACGCCGGCGGTACGCGGTCCGTCGGGTCACCACCTGGTAGCGGTGTGCCAGGAAGACCTCCAGCAGCGCCTTGAGCCCGAGAGTGCGCGGCTGGCCGCCGTCGAGGACCAGGTTGTTCACCCCGAACGACTGCTCCAGCGGGGTGAGCCGATAGAGATCGGCCAGGAGCGCCTGCGGATTCACCCCCACCTTGCACTCGATCACCAACCGGATGCCGTTCTCCCGGTCGGTGAGGTCCTTGACGTCGGCGATGCCCTGCAGTCGCTTCGTCCGGGTCACCTCGTCGGTGATCTTCTCGATGACCTTCTCGGCACCGATCCCGTACGGCAACTCGGTGACGGTGATGGCCTGGCGACCCCGGCTGCCCTCCAGCGGACCGGTCCGGACCCGGGCCCGCATGCGGACCACGCCCCGGCCCGTCTCGTACGCCCTGCGCACCTCGTCGAGGCCGAGCAGCAGACCGCCGGTCGGCAGGTCCGGCCCCGGGACGAACTCCATCAGCTTGTCCAGTGTGGCGTCCGGGTGCTCGATCAACCAGCGGGCGGCGGCCACCACCTCCCCGAGGTTGTGCGGGATCATGTTGGTCGCCATCCCGACCGCGATCCCTGACGCGCCGTTGACAAGCAGGTTCGGGAATGCCGCCGGCAGCACGCTCGGCTCGGTCAGCGACCCGTCGTAGTTGGGCTTGAGGTCGACCGTGTCCTCGCCCAACTCGCCGACCAGCAACATCGCCGCCTGGGACATCCGGGCCTCGGTGTACCGGCTCGCTGCCGGGCCGTCGTCCGGGGACCCGAAGTTGCCATGCCCGTCGATGAGTGGGACGTTCAGCGAGAAGTCCTGGGCGAGCCGGACCAGGGTGTCATAGATGGCCACGTCGGAGTGCGGATGGAACTTACCCATCACGTCACCGACCACCCGGGCCGACTTCACGTGCGCCCGATCGGGCCGGTGGCCCTGCTCACTCATCGAGTACAGGATCCGGCGATGCACCGGCTTGAGCCCGTCCCGGGCGTCCGGCAGGGCGCGGGAATGGATCACTGAGTACGCGTACTCGAGATAGGAGTCCTCGACCTCGGTGGTCAGCGAGTTGTCGAAGACCTGCGCGCCCGCCTGGTCGAAGGCGGTGAGGTCCACCCGCGCGGACCCTGTCTTGCGGCGTGCCATCAGTGCTCCTCGCTCACGCGTCGATCGCCTCCTGGTCGATCCGGCCGGCGGATCGGATGAGCCAGTTCTTGCGCGGCTCGACCTTCTCCCCCATCAGGAGTTCGAGGGTCTGTTCGGCCGCGTCCACGTCGTCCAGGGTGATCCGGCGTACCGACCGGGTCGCCGGGTTCATCGTGGTGTCCCACAACTCGTCGGCATCCATCTCACCAAGACCCTTGAACCGGGGAACCGGGGTGACGACCTGCCGCCCCCGCGCCCCCAGCCGGGCGACCGTGCGCTCCATCTCGGCCTGCGTGTAGGTGAAGATGGTTTCCGGGTTGCGTCCCTTGGTGGTGATCTTGTGCAGCGGCGGCATCGCCGCGTACAGCCGGCCGGCCTCGATGACGGGACGCATGTAGCGGGCGAACAGGGTGATCAGCAGGGTACGGATGTGTGAGCCGTCGACGTCCGCGTCGGCCATCAGCAGCACCCGGCCGTAGCGCATCGCGGCCAGGTCGAAGGTGCGGCCCGAACCGGCGCCCAGCACCTGCACGATCGACGAACACTCGGCGTTGTCCAGCACCTGTTGCAGGGTGGCCTTCTGCACGTTGAGGATCTTGCCGCGGATCGGCAGCAACGCCTGGTATTCCGAGGAACGGGCCATCCTGCTCGTCCCCAGCGCGCTGTCACCCTCCACGATGAACAACTCACTGCGCTCGACCCCGGTCGACCGGCAGTCGACAAGCTTCGCGGGCATCGCCGCGCTCTCCAGCGCGGTCTTTCGCCGGGCGGCGTCCTTCTGCTGCTTCTGGGTGAGGCGGACCCGAGCCGCGTCGACGATCTTCTGGAGGACCGTGCGCGCCTCGGTCTTCGTCCGGCGGCCCTCCACCCACGCCTTCAGATGCTGCTCGACGAGGGTCTGCACCACCTTGGTGATGCCCGCCGTCGACAGCTCGTCCTTGGTCTGGGACGTGAACTGCGGCTCCGGGAGGCGGACGTGGATCACCGCCGTCATGCCCTCCAGGACGTCGTCGATTGTCGGCGGGTCCTCCTTGGGCTTGAGCAGGCCACGGGTCCCCCGGATGGCGTCAGCCAGCGCCCGGACGGCAGCCCGTTCGAAGCCGCGACGGTGCGTGCCACCGTGCACGTTGCGGATGGTGTTCGCGAAGCACTCGACGGTGCGCTCGTAGCCGGTGCCCCACCGCAGCGCGATCTCGATCTCCGCCCGCCGGGCCACGTTCGCCTGCATCACGCCGTTGGCGTCGGCCGCGTTCTCGCGGTAGTTGCCCTCGCCGCGGATCAGCAGGGTGCCGCAGACCGGCTTGTCGGGGGCGAGGAAGTCCACCATGTCGACCAGCCCGTCCGGGAAGTGGAACACCTCCTCGGCCACGTCGTCGCCGGTCGCGTCGCGCAACACGTAGGTCACCCCGGGCACCAGGAACGCGGTGTTACGCAGCTTCACCCGGACCGCGTCGACGTCCAGCGCCGCGCCGGCCTCGAAGTAGCGGGCGTCGTACCAGTACCGGATGGAGGTGCCGGTGGGCTCGCCACGTCGCATCCGGCGCCCCGCCCGGAGACCGGGCCGTGGGGTGAAGGCGGCGTCGGGTCCGGGTCCGTCGAACTCGCCCGGCACGCCGCGGTGGAACGACAGCTCGTGCACGACGCCGTCGCGTCGCACGGTGACGTCGAAGCGGTGGGACAGCGCGTTGACGGCCGAGGCGCCGACGCCGTGCAGCCCGCCCGAGGTCTTGTAGCCGGAACCGCCGAACTTGCCGCCGGCGTGTAGCCGGGTCAGCACCAGCTCCACACCGGAGATGCCGGACCGGGCGTGGATGTCGGTGGGGATACCCCGCCCGTCGTCGTCCACCTGAACCGATCCGTCACCATGCACGGTGACCTCGACCCGCGTGGCGTGCCCCCCGACGCCCTCGTCGGTCGCATTGTCGATGATCTCGTTCGCGAGGTGACCCACGCCACGGCTGTCGGTCGAGCCGATGTACATGCCGGGCCGCTTGCGCACCGCGTCCAGACCCTCGAGATGGGTCAGGTCGTCGGCGCCGTAGAGGATCTCGGGCTGTGCGGTCAACTCGTCGTACTCCCAGGTCGTCAACCGGCTCCCGGGCGGGACCGGCGCGGTGAGCCTAACGGGCGCGACCGACATCGCGGGCGGCACCGGGGCAGGAAGTGCCCGTGACCACCGTGGCGGATACGGCGTTGACCGTCCGGGAGCCCTCCCGCGCCACCGGCGCGTCGCCGGTGGCGCGGTGGCCGTCGGAGGGAGCTGGCGTGACCGACGTGGCGCGGTGGATCCGGGACCGGACGACGCGGTTGGTCGCCGTCGTCGTCGTGGCGACCATGGCCAGCGTCGGCCCGCCGCCGCTGCCCGCTCAGGCGACGGCACCCGGCACGGTGCGGGTGCTGACCCGGAATCTCTACTTCGGCGGCGACCTCGGCCCGTCAGTGGCGGCGCCAGACCTCGCGACGTTCCTCGCGGCGAACGCCGCCCTGCTCAACCACGTGGACCTGGTCGACTTTCCGGCCCGAGCCCGGCTGTTCGCCGCGGAGATCGGCGAGCACCGCCCCGACCTCGTGGGGCTTCAGGAGGTGGCGTTGTGGCGGACCGGACCGATCGGGGATCCGGCACCGGCCACCACGGTGCGTTACGACTACCTGGCCCTGCTGCTGGCCGAACTGGCCGGCGCGGGTCTGCGCTACGACGTCGCGGTGGCACTGGATGAGGCGGATCTGGAGGCTCCCGCCGGGGCACCGCACAACCTGGACGCCAGGCTCACCCTGCGGGACGTGATCCTGGTGCGGCGTGGTGGCCGGCTGCGGGTGACCGGAACGTCGGCGGCGCACTTCACCCGCAATCTGGTCGCCACCATCCGGGCCACCGGGGACACGGTGACGTTCACCCGGGGTTGGACGGCGGTGGACGCGACCCGCGAGGGTCGCCCGATCCGGTTCGTCAACACCCACCTGGAGGCCGTGGACCCGGCGGTGCGGACCCGGCAGGCGGCGGAGTTGTCCCGCGGGCCGTTGCGCCGGCGATCGTCGACGGTTCTCGTGGGGGACCTGAACTCGGGACCAGATCTGCCGAGCCCGGCTGACCGGGCGGCGTACCTGACGCTGCTGGCCGGCGGCATGCGCGACACCTGGCCGTTACTGCACCCGCGCGACCCGGGATTCACCGCCGACCTCGGCGAGGATCTGGACCAACCGGCGACCAGTCTCGAACACCGGCTAGACATGATCATGATCCGCGGTGCGGTGGTCCCGGTGTGGAGCCGGCGGTTCGGCACCGAGCGGCAGACCCCGGACGGCCGCTGGGCATCGGACCACCTGGGGCACGTGGCGGCCCTGGTGGTCTTCGGCCGGCACCGATAGGGACGGCCCTCAGTCGAGGTCGGCCAGTCGCGGCAGGACCTCGTCGGCGAGCCGCTGGGTGAACTCGACCGGATGCCGGTCGGGCATCGTCTGCACCTCGGTCACCCCGAGCTTCGCGTACGCGGCGACCTCCGCCAGCCAGGCGTCGAGGTCCGCGAACGGGGGCCGCGTGACCAGCACCGTCTTCTCGATCTCGGCATAGTCGCGACCCTCGGTGGCACAGTGCCGACGGAGCACGTCGAACTTGTGGGCCAACTCGTCGGGTCCGGTGCCGAACAGGTTGCACGCGTCGGCGTACCGGGCCACCAGGCGCAGCGTCTTCTGCTCGCCACCGCCGCCGATCATGATCGGTGGATGGGGGCGGCGCAGCGGCTGCGGGACGTTCAACGTCTCGGCCAGCTGGTAGTGCCGGCCGGCGAACGGCCCGTTGTCGTCACTCCACATCTGGCGGCAGATCCGCAGCGTCTCCTCCAGCCGCTCGAAGCGCTCGGCGACCGGCACCACCGGCACCCCGAGGCCGCGCTGCTCCCGCTCGTACCACGAGGCGCCGATGCCCAGCCGGGCCCGGCCTCCGGAAAGCACGTCCAGGCTACTGACGATCTTGGCGAGCAGGCCGGGGTGCCGGTACATCACGCCGGTGACCAGGACGCCGAGCGTCATCCGCTCGGTCAGCCCCGCCACGAAGCCGAGCGTGGTGTACGCCTCCAGCATCGGCTCGTCGACAGCTGCCGAGCCTTCCATCTGGAAGTAGTGGTCCATCACCGTGAACGACGCGACGCCGGCCTGGTCGGCGAGCCGCGCCGTATCGGCCAGGGTGGGCGCGATCGCCGATGGCTCGGTCGGGGTGGTGAAGTTCCAGTAGTGCAGGCCGAGCTTCATTCGCGGGACCTCTCCGCCGTCGTCGTCGATAGATCAACCCTAGCCGCCGGCGGACCGGCGCGCCGTCCCCGCCGCCGCGGCAACCGCGTCCCGGACGTCGGAGTTCTGCGGCGAGTTGACCGCCGGCGGTCGGCGGCGGACCGCGTCCCAGGCCGCCTTGCCGCTGGCGAAGTAGTCCCGGACGGACTTGCCGACCACCAGTGTCGTGGGGCAGTCGGGACAGCGCGCGGTCACCCCGTCCGCGTCGATGCCGAGGTGCCGGCACAGGGTCACCGCCCGGGACAGGTGGTAGGACTGCGTCACGACCAGCGCCCGGTCGATCCCGTACACCTCGCGCGCCCGGGCACAGCTGTCGTAGGTGTCCAGCCCGAACGGGTCGGCGACGACGCGACGCGGATCGACGCCGAGCCGCTCGACCAGGTACGCCGTCATCGTCGCGGGCTCGTCGCCGGAGGCTCCCGCGCCGTCGCCGGACACCAGGATCACCCGGGCCCGGCCGCTGGCCAGCAGGTGGGCCGCGGTCTCCAGCCGGCCGGCGAGCCGCGGGCTGGGTCCCCGACCGTCGGCCGCGACGGCGGTACCCAACACGATGACGACGTCCGCCGTCGGCGCGCCGGCGGCGTCGTACAGGTGGCCGCGCGCGGCGCCCGTCGTCCACAGCCAGGGGCCGCTGGCCAGCGCGAGCGCGGCGGCGGCGGCCGACACCAGGAGCCGGCGCGGGAGGCGCCGCCGCCGGGCCGTGGGCGCAGCCCCGTCGGGGCCATCCGGTTCGGCGAGCACCTCGTCCCTGGGCGAGGTCACGCCTCGATCCTGACTCGCACGCCGTCCTCCCCCGTGAACCGGCCCGTCGACCCGGGCCATCGTAGCGGCCGGGTCACCCGGGCGACGGGAAGTCGACCCGCATCACGACCCGCCTCAGGGTGGGGTGGCTGACCTCGACGAAGCCGGCGTCCTCGAGCACCTGTCGGGCACCGACGTGCAGCTCGCCCCAGGTGATCTTCTTGCCCGGCGGAACGATCATCGGGTATGCCTCGACCGCCCGGGCGCCGTGCCGGCGGGCGTGGTCGACGGTGGCCTGGGCGAGCAGGTAGGTGAGGCCGCGACCCCGGTAGCCCTTGCGGACGACGAAGCAGGTCACCGCCCAGACGTCGTGATCGTCCTTGTCCTCGTGGCGACCTTTCCACGGAACCGGCGTGGTGCGCAGCTTGGGGTACGCCGTACGTGGCTCGACCGCCACCCAGCCCGCCGGCTCGCCATCGACATAGGCGACCAGTCCGCTTGTCGCTGGCGCGTCCGGGTCGTCGCAGGCGGTCTGTGCGCGCAGCATCGCGGTCCGCTCCTCCTGCGTGGAGTCGCGCCAGATCCAACCGAGGACCTTGAACCGTTGGCACTGACACCGGCCGGCGTCGGCGGTGCCGAGAACGGCGCCCAGATCGTCCCAGGATGCCTCGTTGGCGGGAACGATCCGGACCTGGTCCGCCGCGATCGGGCTCGGACCTGATGTCGGTTTCGGGCCCGTGGTCATGGCCGTGCCGGGTCCTCGCCGACCAGCCCGTCGACCGATTCCCGGATCAGGTCGGCGTGGCCGGTGTGTCGGGCGTACTCCTCGATCATGTCGGCCATGATCCGCCGCAGGTTCAGCCTGGTATCGCCGTGCGCCGGCAGGTCGGCGAGCCGGTCGAGGCCGCCGTCGGCGAGCGCCTCGGCGACGGCCGCCCCGGACCGGGCCACCGCCGCCCGCCACAGCGCGAGCAGTTCCTCTGGGGTGTCGTCGGCGGCTGAGACCCACTCCCAGTCGGGCACCGTGTCGTCGTACTCCGGGTTCCACGGCGGCCCGTACGGGCGTCCCAGCAGCAGGTGGGAGAAGTAGTGGTCCTCGACCAGCGCCAGGTGCTTGAGCAGCCCGCCCAGGGTGATCGTCGAGGGGCCGAGCCGCGCGGCGGTGCCGGCGGCGTCGAGGCCGCCGCACTTCCAGGCGAACGTCGCGCGGATGCGGTCGAGGGTGCTCAGCAGGGTCTGCGTCTCGTCGCCGGCAGGGGTGAACGGCACCGGCTCGATCTCGTCCATGGCCGGGGAGCCTAGGCTGTGTTCCGGACGTTCCACTTCCGGATTGGCGACCCCGACATGACGAATACGGACGCGAGCCCCACCGCTCGGGCGCTGCTCGCGCTCGAACTGGTCCAGGCCAGTCCGGGCATCACCGCGGACCGGCTCGCCGACAAGCTGGGGGTTTCCGCGCGGGCCGTCCGGCGCTACGTCGAGATCCTGCGCGAGGCGGACATCCCGATCGAGTCGGTCCGCGGGCCGCACGGTGGCTACCGGGTCGGTCGTGGCCTCCGGCTGCCACCGCTGATCTTCAGCGCAACGGAGGCACTCGGCCTGGTGATGGCCGTGCTGGACGGCCACCACGACCCCACCGACCCGACCGACGCGGTGGGCGGCGCGCTCGGCAAGATCGTGCGGGCGCTTCCGGAGCCGGTGGCCGCCCAGGCCGAGCTGGTCCGCCGGTCCGCCGCGCCGGCGCCGGACCGGAGCGCCGTCCGCCCCGACCCGGGCACCGCCACCGTCCTGGTACGGGCCTGCGCGGACCGTCGCCGGGTACGGGTCGACTACCGGACGGCGGCCGGCTCCCAACGGGTCATCGACGTGGAGCCGTGGGCGGTCGTCGTCCGGCACGGCCGCTGGTACCTGCTCGGCCGGTCACTGGCCGTGGCCGCCACCCGGGCGTACCGGATCGACCGGGTCGCGGACGTGACGGTGCTGGACGATCTCGTCGAGCCACCGGCGGGCCTGGAACCGGTCGCCCTCCTGGAGACGCACCTGTCCGTCGGCTGGGAGTACGACGTCGAGGTTGTCATCGAGGCGCCGGTGGAGACGGTGGTGCGGTGGCTGCCCCCGGCGCTCGGCCGGTTGGAGCCGGCCGGCACCGGGACCTGCCGGCTGATCGCCAGCACCAGCAACCCGACCTGGTACGCCGGGCAGCTCGCGATGCTGCCCGTGCCGTACCGGATCGTCCGCGGCCCCGAACTCCGCGAGGCGCTGCGGACCGTCGGCAGCCGCATGCTGGCGGCGATCGCGGAGCCCGCGGCGTGACCATGACTTCTCCCAGCGTGCGGCCTGCCGCGCGACAAGGTCCACCGGACGCCTGACCGGACTAGACTTACATCGAGCGACGTCGACGCGCGTGTCACGGGTTACCCGGCGGGGTTGACCCCCGTCAGGCCATGGATTACGGGATGGGAGATGGCCGATGACACAGCCCGGTGTCGAGGACGTCGACGTTGTGGTGATCGGCGGCGGTCCGGCCGGCTCGTCCCTGGCCGCGTTCGTCGCGATGCGGGGCCACCGGGTCCTGCTACTGGAGAAGGAGCGGTTCCCGCGCTACCAGATCGGGGAGTCGCTGCTGCCGGCGACCGTCCGGGGTACCTGCCAACTGCTCGGGGTCGCCGACGACCTGCGCGACGCGGGCTTCATCGTGAAGCGTGGCGGCTACTTCCGGTGGGGTAGTGCGCCGGAGCCATGGGTTCTCGACTTCAAGGACGTGCCCGGCCTCGGTGAGGGGATCCCGTCGTACCAGGTGGAGCGGATGACATTCGACCACATCCTGCTGCGCAACGCCCGCCGGACCGGAGCCGACGTGCGCGAGGAATGCGCGGTCACGGGCGTGGTACACGGCGACGAACGGGTCGAGGGCGTGCGCTACGTGGATCGGTCCGGACGGGAACGGCTGGCCCGGGCCAGGTTCGTGGTCGACGCCTCCGGCAACACCGGCCAGACGTTCCGCGCCGTCACCGGCAACCGGATCTACTCCGACTTCTTTCGCAACATCGCGCTGTTCGGCTACTTCGAAGGCGGCCGGCGGCTGCCCGAGCCGTACTCCGGCAATGTCCTGACGGCCGCGTTCACCAGTGGCTGGTTCTGGTACATCCCGCTACGCCCGAACCTCACAAGCGTCGGAGCCGTGGTGTCCCGGGAGATGGCGGACAAGGTGCGGGGCGACCGCGAACGGGCGTTGTACGCGCTGATCGAGGAATGCCCGATGGTCCGTGATCTTCTCGCTCCCGCTCGCCGGGTGACCGACGGCGTCTACGGGCGGATCCGCACGCGCAAGGACTACTCGTACAGCGCCGACCGGTTCTGGCGACCCGGCATGGTGCTCATCGGGGACGCGGCGTGCTTCGTGGACCCGGTGTTGTCCAGCGGTGTGCATCTGGCGACGTACAGCGCGCTGCTGGCTGCCCGGTCCATCAACAGCACGCTCGCCGGTGACCTCGCCGAAGACGTGGCGTTCGACGAGTTCGAGTCCCGTTACCGTCGCGAGTACGCGCACTTCTACGAGTTTCTCGTCTCGTTCTATGACCGGCACGTGGACGAGCGGTCGTACTTCTGGACCGCCAAGAAGCTCATCAACTATCCGGCCTCCGAACTGGAGGCGTTCACCAGCCTGGTCAGCGGACTCGGCTCGGGCGAGGGCGCGCTGCTGGGTTCGGACCGGCCGATCTGGCACCCGCCGGAAATCGAGGAGGGCACGCCAGCGGGGCGGTTCCCGGACTGGGACACCGACCGGCACATCCGGTTCGACGCGCGGCACCCGCTGTTCGAGGCCAAGGAATGGGTGCCGGGCGGGGTGCCGAACCAGGGCCCGCGGCCCGGCGGCCTGATCCCCTCCGAGGACGGTCTGCGGTGGACCGTCCCGGAGCCCGCACCGGTGGCGTGACAGCCAGGGCCCGCCGGGTGACCGCGGACCCGAACGACGAGCATCGGCTCGGAGGTGACGATGCTGCGCACGGAACTGATCCGGCCACTGACCGAGTTGATCAGGGCGCACGCCGAGCGCCGGGGCGACACGGTGGCGTTCGCCGACCTGGACCGGACGGTCACGTACCGCGACCTCGACGTGCGTACCCGGCGGCTGGGCGGCCACCTGGCCACGCTCGGCGTCCACCCGGGCGACCGGGTGGCGATCGTCGTCCGCGCCGGCGTGGACGCCGCGGAGGCGTGCCTGGCGGTCGGCCGGGCGGGCGCCATCGCCGTGCCACTCGACCCGATGGCGGGTATCGAGGAGACGGCGTACCTCCTCGACGACAGCGGGGCCAGCGTGGTCGTGACGGACCCGCCGAGGTGGCGGCGGATGTCCGCGTCCCTGGGCGGCGGGCGGGTCCGGCACACCGTGGTGACCGGTGCGACGGACGGGCCGGGCCCGGCGGGTCACGACGGGGTGAACGGCTGGCGGTACGAGGCGTTCGCCACCGCCGAGCCTATCCGTCCCGCGCGGGACGACCTCGGGCTGGACGAGCCGGCGTGGCTGCTCTACACGTCCGGCACCACGGGACGGCAGCGGGGCGTGCTCAGCAGTCAGCGCGGTTTCCTGTGGTCGTTCGCGGCCTGCGCGGCGGCGGTCGACCTTTCCGCGCGGGACCGGCTGCTGTGTCCGTTGCCACTGCACCACACCATGGGTCACGCGATCTGCGTCGTCGGCGTGACCGCGCTCGGCGCCACCGCCCGGATCGTCGCCGGCGCGGACACCGACGAGGTGCTGGACCGGCTGCGCCGGGAGGCGCCGACCGTCCTGGCCGGCGTGCCGACCACCTACCACCACCTGCTTCGGGCCGGCCGGGAACGCGGCCACACCGCGCCCGGCCTCCGGGTAGCGCTGGTCTCCGGGGCGGGCAGCGGGACATTGGTCTCCTCCTTCGAGGCGACGTTCGGCGTTCCGCTGGTGGACAGCTACGGCAGCACCGAGACCTGCGGGGCGATCACCACGAACCAGGTGCACGGCAGCCGGATCGACGGCTCGTGCGGATTGCCGCTGCCGGGACTGAGCGTGCGGCTGGTGGACCGGGCTGGCCGGGACGTACCGACCGGCACCGAGGGCGAGGTGTGGGTCAACGGCCCCAACCTGATGATCGGCTACCACGGCCGGGCGGAGGCCACGGCAGCGGCGCTGCGGGCCGGCTGGTACCACACGGGGGATCTGGCTCGCCGCGACGAGTCAGGGTTCCTCGCCATCACCGGCCGGACCAGGGAGGTCATCCTGCGAGGCGGCGAGAACATCCATCCCGCTGAGATCGAGGACGTGCTGCGCCCGCTGCCGGCCGTGGCGGACGTCGCGGTGGCCGGCCGGCCGCACGAGACCCTGGGCGAGGTGCCGGTGGCGTACGTGGTGCCGGCGTCCGAGCCAGTCGACGGGCTCGCCCTGCTGGCGCGGTGCCGCCGGAGCCTGCCGTACCCGAAGGTGCCGGTCGAGGTCCGCGCGGTCAGCCGGATCCCCCGGACGGCGTCCGGTAAGGCTCGCCGGGGTGAGCTGGCCGGCCTGCCGGCGACGGTCCTGGCCGCCGGTCCGCCGCCGGACGGCGCCGGGGCCCCGGCAGCACGGCGGGTCGGGCAGGCCGACGCCCCCGGCCTGCGCCGGCGGCTGGCGACCGGGACTCCCGCGCAGCGGTTCGCCGAGGTGCTCGCCGTCGTCCGCGCGGCAACGGCCGCGCTCGGCGAACCCGCCATGACCGCGCCGGGCGACGACCGGCAGACCTTCACCGACCTCGGTCTCGACTCGGTCGCGGCGGTCGGGTTGCGGGACCGCCTGGCGGAGCAGACCGGGGTACGGCTGGCCGCCACCGTCGTATTCGACCACCCGACCCCCGCGTCGCTGGCCCGGCTGCTGTGCCATCGCATGTTCGATGACTCACCACCACCGGAACCATCGGACCCGGGCGAGGCACCGGCTCCGGCCCCGGCCCCGGCCCCGGCCCCGGAGCCGGAGAACGGGCTGGAGCCGGACCCGGAGCCGGACCCGCGGCCGGCGAGCCGGCCGGCCGGCGGCGCGGCGATCGCCGTTGTCGCGATGGCCTGCCGGTTCCCGGGCGGCGTCGGCTCACCTGAGGATCTGTGGCGGCTGCTTGTCGACGGCCGGGAGACGGTGTCCGGGTTTCCCACCGACCGGGGTTGGGACCTCGACGCGCTCCACCACACCGACCCGGCGCGCCCCGGCACCTCGTACACCCGGCACGGCGGATTCCTCACCGACCCCGCCGGGTTCGACGCGCCGTTCTTCGGCATCGCGCCGCGCGAGGCCACGGCCATGGACCCGCAGCAACGGCTGCTCCTCGAACTCGCGTGGGAGGCGACGGAACGGGCCGGTATCGACCCCCGCTCGCTGGACGGGACAGAGACCGGGGTGTTCGTCGGGCTGCTCGGCCACGACTACGCGACGACACCGGACCATCGCCCGGCGGACCTGGAGGGCCTGCTCGGCACCGGTACGGCCGGCAGCGTCGCGTCCGGCCGGATCGCGTACACGCTGGGCCTGTGCGGCCCGGCCGTCACCATCGACACGGCATGCTCCTCCTCGCTGGTCTCGGTACACCTGGCCGTCCAGTCGCTGCGCCGCGACGAGTGCGGGCTGGCGCTCGCCGGGGGTGCCACGGTGATGGCCACGCCGGGCGCGTTCGTCGAGTTCAGCCGACTGCGCGCGCTGTCGCCGGACGGCCGCTGCCGGGCCTTCGGCGCGGACGCGGACGGGGTCGGCTGGAGTGAGGGCGCCGGCCTGGTGCTCCTGGAACGGTTGGCCGACGCCCGACGCCACGGCCACCCGGTGCTCGCGGTCATCCGGGGCAGCGCGGTCAACCAGGACGGTCGGTCCAACGGGCTGACCGCGCCCAGCGGGCCGGCCCAGGAACGGCTGATCCGGCGGGCGGTGGCCGACGCCGGACTGGCGGTCGGGGACGTCGACCTCGTCGAGGCGCACGGCACCGGTACCCCGCTCGGCGACCCTATCGAGGCCGGCGCGGTGCTGGCGACGTATGGTCGGGATCGCCCGCCCGGCATGCCGGTGTGGCTCGGCTCGGTCAAGTCGAACCTCGGTCATACGCAGGCCGCCGCCGGGGTGGCCGGCCTCATCAAACTCGTCCTGGCGATGCGGCACGGCGTGGCGCCCGCGACGCTGCACGCCGCCCCCCGCACCGACCGGGTGGACTGGTCGGCCGGCGCGGTCGACCTGCTGGCCGAGGCACGGCAGTGGCCGGCCGGGCCGCGACCGCGCCGGGCCGCCGTCTCCGCGTTCGGGATCAGCGGCACCAACGCGCACCTCATCGTCGAACAGGCACCTGCCGGCCCGCCTTCCCCGGCGGATGACCGGCCAGCCGGCGTGCCGGGACCGGTCCCGTGGGTCCTGTCGGCACGCACCGGACCCGCGCTGCGGGCCCAGGCCGAGCGGCTCGCCGCCGCCGTCGCGGACGCGGACCGCATCGGCACCGACATCACCTCGCTGGATGTCGGCTACACCCTGGCGGTCGGCCGCGCCGCGCTCGACCGGCGGGCCGTCGTGCACGTCCCGGATGGCGATGCCCGGCGGGCCGCGCTGGCCGCGCTCGCCCGCGACGGCACGGCCCCCGGGCTGGTACGCGGAGCCGCGGCGAGCGGCGGGTTGGTGATCTGGTTCGGCGGCCGGGACGGGCGACACCCCGGGCTGGGCCGCGAACTGCGGGCGCGGTTCCCGGCGTACGCGGACGCGTTCGACGCCGCCTGTGCCCGGTTGGACGAGGCGCTGCCGGGGTACGCCGGGCAACGGCTACCCGACGTGCTGGCCGGCGAGCCGACGGCGGGACCGCTACGGCAGCCCGGGTTCGGCCAGGCCGCGCTGTTCGCGGCCGAGGTGGCGCTGTTCCGGTTGTTCGAGTCCTGGGGCATCCGGCCGGACGCGGTGGGCGGGGACTCGGTGGGCGAGATCGTCGCCGCACACGTCGCCGGAGGGCTCGACCTGGCGGACGCGGCGCGGCTGGTCGCCGCCCGGAGCAGGCTCGCCGGAGCCGCCGCCGGGAGGCTTATCGACCCGGGCGAGGTGGTGGCCGGCCTGACCGCCCGCCCGCCGTCGACGGCCCTGGTGTCCACCGTGACGGGTGCCCTCGCCACCGCTGAGGAACTCCGGGATCCCGGGCACTGGACGCGCCTCGCGCGCCAGCCCGGACGGTTCGCCGACTGTCTCCGGACCCTGGACGGGATGGACGTGCGAACCTTCCTGGGGCTCGGCCCGGACGGCACGCTCGCCACGCTGACCCGGGCGAACCGGCCCGGCACGGACGCCGACGGCCTGGTGGCCGCCGTGGTCCGGGACCGGTCCGAGGTCGACACGGTGATCGAGGCGGTCGGCCGGCTGTTCGTCCGAGGACTCCCGGTGGACTGGACCCGGTACTTCGCCGGCAGCGGCGCCAGCCGGGTGGACCTCCCGACCTACCCGTTCGAGCGGCAGCGGTACTGGTTGTCCCCAGCGAACCGGTCCGACACCGAACCGGCCGACCCCGCCACGCACGCCGAACCGGCCGAAGCCGCCGAAGCGGCCGAAGCCGCCGAAGCGGCCGAAGCCGCCGCTCACCCACCGCAGGACCTGGAGGAGCTGGTCCGGATCGAGACGGCCCGGGCGCTGGGCCACCCGGAGGGCGAGACGCTGGCCGCCGACCGGCGGTTCACCGACGCGGGTCTCGATTCCCTCGCCGCCCTGGAACTGCGGGACCGGCTGTCGGAGGCGACGGGTGCCGACCTGCCGCTGAACGCCGTCTTCGACCATCCCACGTCCGCCCGGTTGGCCCGCCACCTGCGGGAGCTGATCGGCACCGAACCGCCCGACCCGCTGGACCCCGCCGTCGTTGCGCGCCCGCCCACCGAACCGGCACGGCCCACCTCAGGATCACTCCAGCACCCGTGGTTACGCGGGCTCGGGGACCGTCCACGGGCCGTACTGCGGCTGGTCTGCCTGCCGCCCGCGGGCGGCGGAGCGGGATTCTTCCGTGGCTGGCCGCGGTATCTGCCGCCCACCGTCGAGCTGGCCGCCGTCCAGTATCCGGGCCGGGAGGACCGGCATGCCGAGGAGCCGATCGCCGACCTGCTCCGGCTGGCGGACCTCGTGGCGGAGGCCGTGCTGGGTGCCGACCCCCGACCGGTGGCGGTGTTCGGCCACAGTATGGGGGCCGCCGTCGCCCGCGAGGTGGCGTTGCGCTGCGCCCGTGCGGGGCGTCCCCTGATACGGCTGTTCGTCTCCGGCTTCCCCGCCCGGGGGCACCCGGAGCAGGGACGCCTGCATCTGGCCGACGACGACGAACTGGCGACGGCACTGCGCCGGCTGGGTGGTGTCCCCGACGCCACCTGGGACAGGGATGACCTTCGGGCCATGATGCTGCGCGCCGCCCGTGCCGACCTGCGCGCCGTCGAGACCTACCGGCCGGACCCCGCGAACCTGCTGGACTGCCCGGTGGTCGGGTACGCCGGCCGCGGCGACCCGACCGTGCCGGTTGCCCGGATGGACGACTGGCGATCGTCCACCACCGCCGGCTTCGACAGGCGGACCTTCCCCGGCGGCCACTTCTATCTGCTCGATCAGGAGCGGCAACTGGTCACCGACATCGCCGGACACCTCACCGACCCGGGTTGTGCGGGAGCCGGTGGCCTTCCAGGATGAGGACTCGATGACCGGCCGGACAAGGGAGGCTCGATGCCGGGCAAGCACCGGTCCTGGTGGGGGTGGGGCACCGTCGAGGACGCGGTGACCGGCGCGGAGGCCACCGCGCTTACCGACCGCGTACGGACCCTGCTGCCCGAGGCCGACCTGACCGCGCACGCCCCGCCGCCCGTCACCGAGTTGGGGGTACGCCCGCCACGGGTGACCCCGCCAGCGCCCCTCGCGCGGCTGTGCTCGGCGGACCCGACCGACCGGGTGGCGCACGCCCACGGAAAGGCGTTCCGGGACATCGTCCGGAACCTGCACGGACAGGTCCGGAACGTGCCCGACCTGGTGGTGCGCCCGTCGTCCGAAGGGGACGTCGTCGACATCCTCGACTGGTGCGCGGGCGAGACGGTCGCGGTGATCCCGTACGGCGGTGGTTCGTCCGTGGTGGGCGGCGTCGAGCCGCGGCTGGCCGGCGGATACTCCGGGGCGGTCAGCCTGGACCTCGGGCGCCTCGGCCGGGTGGTGGAGGTGGACCGGACGAGCCGGGCGGCCCGCGTCCAGGCCGGCATCCTCGGGCCGGCGCTGGAGGCGCGGCTTCGCCGGCATGACCTGACGCTGCGGCACTTCCCGCAGTCGTTCGAGTTCTCCACGGTCGGCGGCTGGCTGGCCACCCGCGCCGGCGGGCACTACGCCACGGTTCTCACCCACATCGACGACCTGGTCGAGTCGCTGCGGGTGGTCACCCCGGCCGGCGTCAGCGAGTCCCGCCGGCTGCCGGCCTCCGGGGCGGGACCGTCACCCGACCGGTTGTTCCTCGGCTCGGAGGGCGCGCTCGGCGTCATCACCGAGGCGTGGCTGCGGCTCCAGGACCGACCCCGTTGGCGGGCCGCCGCGGCCGTCCACTTCGACGAGTACGACGCGGCGGTGGCCGCCACCCGGGCCGTCGCCCAGTCCGGGTCGCACCCGGCCAACTGCCGGCTGCTCGACCCGGCGGAGGCGTTCCTCAACGCCGGCACCGCCACCACCGGCGGCGTGCTGGTGCTGGGCTTCGAGTCAGCCGACCACCCGGTCACCACGGCGTTGGACCGGGCCGTCGAGCTGTGTCAGGGCCACGGCGGCACGCTGCCGGAACCGCCCCGCGCCACCGATCCGGACACGCCCCGAGCGCGCGACACCACCACGGACACCTGGCGGTCGTCGTTCCTGCGGATGCCGTACCAGCGCGACGCGCTCGCCGCCCGGTCGATGATCGTGGAAACGTTCGAGACCGCCTGCACCTGGGATCGGTTTCCCACGCTGCGGGCGGCGGTGCTGGACGCGGCCGGCGAGGCGTTCCGCGCGGTCGGCGCGACCGGCCTGGTGACCTGCCGGTTCACCCACGTCTACCCGGACGGCCCGGCGCCCTACTTCGGGGTGTACGCCGCCGGGCGGTGGGGCGCCACGGTGGCGCAGTGGGACCAGATCAAGGCGGCGGTGTCCGAGGCCCTGCTGGCCGCGGGCGGCACCATCACCCACCACCACGCCGTCGGCCGCGATCATCGGCCCTGGTACGACCGGCAGCGCCCGGACCTCGTGGGGCAGGCGCTGCGCGCCGTCAAGGGCGCCGTCGATCCGGCGTGGATCCTCAACCCCGGCGTCCTGGTCGACCGACCGAACTGACCGCGCTCGCGCACCCGGCGGCCGCTGTGGGCGTCCGCCGCCGAGCCGGAAATGCGTTGGCCACCGGCCGGCGAACTCGTACGGTCGCCAGATGGATCCGATCACCGAGGCCGAGTTGCGTGCCTCGTTCGTCAACTGCACGCGGGGGGAACGGTCCCGCATCGCGCTGCCCGGACGGCTCGACGCCGTCGACTTCGACCGCCTCGACTTCCTGGGCTGGCGTGATCCGAAGGCGCCCGACCGGGCCTGCCTGGTCACCCGGGCCGGCGACCGCTGGGTCGGCCTGGTGCTGCGGGCGGCGACGAAGACGGCGAAGTCGCTGACCAAGAGCACCATGTGCTCGCTCTGCATGACCCTGCACGCCTCCTCGGGTGTCACGCTCTTCGCCGCGCCGCTGACCGGGGCCGCCGGCCGCAACGGCAACAGCGTCGGCACGTACATCTGCACCGACCTGCAGTGCTCGCTCTACGTACGCGGGTTGCTGAAGTCGGACGCCATCACCCGGATGAACGAGACAATCGCCCAGGCGGACCGGATCGAACGGCTACGCCTGCACGTGGAGGCGTTCGTCGAGAACGTGGTCGCGGCCGGCGCGGCGGCCCGCTGAGCGGCGGCGCTCCGTCCGGCGTGATGCCCCGATATCCGTAGCCGCTGCCGACGGACGGCGGTAGTGTTCCGCCCTCGTGAGCAGGATTGTCGAGGCCGTCGTACCGGCCCGGTTGGGGACGGGTTACCGGTGGTTGCTGGCGTCGTCGTGGACCACGAACCTCGGGGACGGCATCGCCATCGCCGCCGGTCCGCTGCTGGTGGCGTCGCTCACCGACAACGCGTTCCTGGTCTCGCTGGCGGCCCTGCTGCGCTGGGCGCCGCCGCTGGTGTTCGGCCTGTACGCCGGGGTGCTCTCGGATCGGCTGGACCGGCGCCGGATCGTCATGGTGGCCAACGTGGCTCGGGTCGCGGTGCTGGCCGCGCTTGTCATCATGGTGGTCACCGACACCGCTGCGGTGCTCGCGGTGCTGCTCGCGTTGGGCCTGGTCGCCACCGCCGAGGTCTT
Organism: Plantactinospora sp. GCM10030261; assembly: GCF_042666615.1. NCBI lineage: Bacteria > Bacillati > Actinomycetota > Actinomycetes > Micromonosporales > Micromonosporaceae > Plantactinospora > Plantactinospora sp. GCM10030261. Next base: position 51,690 of record NZ_JBHTDD010000007.1, on the reverse strand, counting down.
CGCGGACAACACGTCCACCAGTTGACGCCGATGCTGGTGCACCGCGACGACCTCGCGACCGCCAACGCCCGGATCCAGACCGGCTTCATCACGCTCAACCAGCTGGTCGGCCCACCGATCGGGGCGGCCCTGTTCACCGCGGGCCAGGCGTGGCCGTTCGTCACCGAGGCCGTGCTCGTGACGGCGGGCGTGCTGCTGGTGTCCCGGATCACGCTCCCGGCGCACGAACGTGATCCGGCCGAGGCGGCGTCGGGTGTCTGGCGCGACATCGCCACGGGTTTCCGGTGGACGGTGCGCCACCCGGCGGTACGCACGTTGTGCCTGACCATCCTCATCTTCAACGTCACGTTCGGTGCGGCCTGGTCGGTGCTGGTGCTCTACGCCCAGCAACGCCTCGATCTGGGCGACATCGGGTTCGGCCTGCTCACCACGGTGTCGGCGGCCGGCGGGCTGCTCGGCACGGCGCTGTACGGCCGGATCACCCGCCGGGTCAGCCTGGGCGACATCATGCGGATCGGGCTGGTCATCGAGACCCTCACCCACCTGGGTCTCGCCGTCACGAGGTCCGCGTGGGTCGCCTCGGCGGTCTTCTTCGTCTTCGGCGCCCACGTGTTCATCTGGGGCACCACCTCGGTCACGGTCCGGCAGCGGGCCGTCCCCAGCCACCTGCAGGGCCGGGTGAACAGCATCAACACCATATGCGTCTTCGGTGGACTGGTGATCGGGTCGGTCATCGGCGGCGCGCTCGCCACCCGGTACGGCGTCACGGCGCCGTTCTGGTTCGCCTTCGCCGGGTCGGCGGTCTTCGTCGTGCTGCTGTGGCGGGAAATGACCCGGATCGCCCACGCGGACGCCCATGCCACCGCGCCCGCCGGGTGACGCGCGTGGACCGTCCGCGACCCCACCCCGCGATCCGGGCACCGACGAGCAGATCGGCCCGACGGTGGAGCCGGCTCGACGGGCCGGCGCCGCCCGGGGCGGTGCCGGCGCGTCGAGGGGAACTGATCCCGACGCACCGGCACCGCCGGTCGGTCAGCGGCGCGGCCGCTGCGGAAGGCGGGGCAGCACGTACGGCGGGCCGGCGTAGATCAGGTCGGCCCGCATCACGTTGTACGCCCGCTTGGGCTGGTAGTTCTCGTCATAGATGGTGGCCAGGCCCTCGGGCGGGTCGTCGAACCAGCCGGGCACCCAGGAGTGTTTGTCGGTGAAGCCCCAGACGGTGAAGGACAGGCAGCGCCGTTCGGCCAGGCAGGCCTGGAGCAGCACGTGGAAGTTGGCGGCGGAGGCCTGGAGCCGCGGGTTGACCTCGGCCGAGTCGCCGGCCCGCACCCCGTCGGTCAGCTGACTGCGCACGTCGACCTCGGTGAACGCGGTGGCCAGACCGAGCCTCGCGAACTTCCGCAATGCGTCGACCACCTGGAGGGTGTCGTAGTTGGGGTACTGGGTGCCGAGGTGGCCCTGGCTGCCGACGCCGTCGATCGGCACGCCCGCCCGCAGCAGCTCCTTTGCCATGTTGTAGACGAACTGCGTCTTGTCGTTGGCCGCGTCGCCGGAGCCGAACGCCTCGATGTTGTAGTCGTTGTAGAACAGCAGGGCGTGGGGGTCGGCGGCGCGGGCCCACCGGAAGGCGTCGGCGATGTATCCCGGACCGAGGTGTTGCGCCCAGAAACCCTTGTAGTGCAGGGTCGGCGGGTCGTCCCACGGGTCGCTGACCGCCTCGTTCACCACGTCCCACTGCCAGATCCTGCCCTTGAAGTGCCGCACCACGGTGGTGATGTGGTTACGCAGGATGGTCCGCAGTTCCTCCCGGTCGATCGAACCGTCGGCCACGCCCTCGGTCAGCCATGCCGGGAGCTGGTTCTGCCAGACCAGCACGTGTCCGCGTACGCGCTGGTTGTTTCGCTTGGCGAAGGCCACGAGTTCGTCGGCCGGTGCCCAGTTGTAGGTGCCCCGGGTGGGCTCCAGCGATTCCCACTTCATGACGTTCTCGGCCGTCACCGAGGTGAATTCCGAGCCGACGATCTCCCGGTAGTGGGGGTCGGCGGCGTCGTTCAGGGCGGCCATGTCGACCGCGGTGCCGAGGTACAGGTTGTGGCGCAGGCCGAGGGCGCCCAGGCTCTGCTCGGCCGGGTTGAGGTCGGGACGGTCAGCCGTGGCGGGAAGTGTGCCGAGTGTCGCCACCGTCGCGACGGCGACCGCGCCGATGGCCAACCACCGTCTCACGTTCATCCGTGTTCCCTTCGGTAGGCCGTGGATCCGCCCCCGGCGGTCGTGGAATCGCTGTCGCGATCCGGCACCGGCGGGTGCCGGGACCCGTGAGATCCACATCCGTAACTTTCCCGAAACAGTAGGGAGAGGCCATCCGGCCGTCAACGCCGAGTATTTCCGGAAGTCCATCGTCAGCCCACCGAAAAGCCCTGGTCAGGCGACCGACGGGCGGCGACCGCGCACGCCGGTGGGCGGCGCCGGACGCCCCGGTGCCGCCCGCCAGCCGGGTAGCCGGTCAGTACTCCCGATAGGTGGCCTCGTCGAAGTCCGCGTACCCGCCGTCGCCGGCGAGGTCCTGCACCCACAGACCCAGGAACGCGCCGGTGAACCCCCAGGCCTCCGGTTCCCCGTCGACCACCACCGCGGCGTGCTCGTCGGAGAGGATCGTCGCGTCCAGCTCGACCGGCAGGTCCCGCCACCCCGCTCCCAGGTCGTACGCGAAGCGCAGCACCGGCCCGTCGAACGCCACCCGCAGGCCGACCCGTCCGGCGTCGCTGGCGTCGACGGTCAGCTCGGGATAGGCGGTCCGCCGGCCGCTGTCGGCACTGAGCAGCTCCAGCACCACCCGGCCGTCATCCGCGCGCGTCAGGTAAAGGTGGTGCCAGTTCATGCTGTTGTAGTAGCCGGTGACACCCGCCAGGTGGCGGTGGCTGGCGGGGGTGAACTCGACCACCGTTTCCAGCGAACACCGCGCCGCCGCCGCCCGCCGCGCCACCAGGCTCGGCGCCTGCCGGCCGACCGGCGACTGTCCGCCGTGGACCCGCAGGTACGACGGCCGGGACCGCAGGTCGATCCAGTCGGGGGTGGCCGGTCGGCGCAGGGTGGACCACCAGGGGGCCAGCGTGGGCGCGTCGAAGTCGTCGGTGGCCGGTTCGGTGGGCCAGGGGTGCGCGGGCAGATCCGGCGCGGGGATCTCCTCGGCCGGGACGCCGCCGGCGATGCTCGGCCAACCGCCCGGGGACCAGTCCACCCGCTGGATCGCCGTCTCCCGGCCGAGCACGCAGTTGCCCAGTGGGGTGTAGGGGCGCCCCACCAGGTGGGCGAGGTACCACTCGCCGCGCTGGGTCTGGACGAGGCTGCCGTGGCCGGCCTTCTGCAGGGGCAGGTCCGGTCGGCCGAGAGAGGTGAGCAGCGGGCCGTCCGGGTGTGCCTCGTACGGCCCGTGCAGGTTGCGGGACCGCGCGACGGTGACCTGGTGCTCCCAGCTCGTACCGCCCTCGGCGGTGATCAGCCAGTACCAACCCTCGTGCCGGTAGATGTGCGGCCCCTCGGTGAGCCCGGCCGCCGTGCCGGTAAAGATGATCTCGGGTCGGCCGGTCAGCTGACGACGGTCCCGGTCGTACCGCTGGATCTCGATGCCGCCGAACCGGTCCCGGCCGGGTCGCCAGTCGGCGCTCATCGACAGCAGCCAGCTGCTGCCGTCCTCGTCGTGGAACAGCGCCGCGTCGAAGCCGCGCGAGTGTAGCGGCACCGGATCCGACCAGGGACCGCCGATGTCGGGCGCGGTGACGAGGAAGTTCCGCACGTCCCAGTAGCCGCTGGCGAAGCTGGCCACGTCGCTGTAGACCAGGTGGAACAGGCCGTCGTGATAGGACAGATCGGGTGCCCACACCCCGTTGGAGTCGCCGCACCCCCACAGGTCGAGCAGCCGGCGCTCGGTGATGATCCCGCCCAGCGCGCGCCAGTGGACCAGGTCCCGCGAGTGGTGCACCCGGACGCCGGGATACCACTCGAAGGTGGAGGTGGCCAGGTAGTAGTCGTCGCCCACGCGCAGGATCGACGGGTCCGGGTGGAAGCCGGTGAGGACGGGGTTGCGGATCGACCGGGCGGTGGCCACGTCTGCGATCTCGGTCGACATGGTGGGCTCCTTCAGCCTTCTGCTTCCGGCATTGTTCCGGAAGTCGTCGGTCCCCTGGTGTCGGAATTCCGCTCACCGTAACGGTTTGGGTCGACGTTGGACAGCCCCTTGACCGGGGTGGACATCGCGTCGTAACGTGCCGGCCATCACACGGATCGATACCGGCATCAAGCCGAAACTTCCGGTCAGGATTTCCGCACTTCCCGCCGAGCGATCGGCGGGTCCGAGAGCTCCACACGTCCTCGAAGGGAATGGCACATGACGGCGCACATCTCCCGCAGGTCACTGTTGGCCCTGGCCGGCGCGGGCACCGGCGCACTGTTGCTGGGCGCCTGCGGCGGCGATGATTCCGACGACCCGAACGGTCAGCAGACCATCAACTGGTGGCACATCCAGAACACCGATCCGATGTTGCCGGTCTGGGACGCGATGGCCAAGGAGTACCAGGCCGCGCACTCCAACGTCAAGATCGAGATCCAACCGCTGGAGAACGACGCCTTCAAGGCCAAGCTCACCCCGGCGACCCAGGCCGGAACGCCGCCGGACCTGTTCCAGTCCTGGGGCGGCGGCGTGCTCAAGCAGCAGGTCGACGCCGGGCTGGTCAAGGACATCACCGCGGACGTGCAGTCGTGGATCGGCAAGCTGTCGCCACCGGCGGTCGAGCCGTACACCATCGACGGCAAGATCTACGGCATTCCGTTCGACGCGGGCATGATCGGCTTCTGGTACAACAAGGACCTGTTCGCCAAGGCCGGCATCACCGCACCGCCGGCCACCTGGGCCGAGCTGCTGACCACCGTACAGAAGATCAAGTCCGCGGGCGTGGTCCCGGTCGCGCTGGCCGGCCAGGCGAAATGGCCCGGCCACTACTACTGGGCGTACCTGGCGATGCGGGTCGGCGGCACGGAGATCTTCCAGAGCGCCCTCAAGGACGGCAACTTCGACCTGCCGGAGTTCGTCGCCGCCGGCCAGCGGCTCAAGGAGCTGGTTGATCTGGCGCCGTTCCAGAAGGGCTTCCTGGGGGCGGAGTACGGCACGCCCGACGGGCAGGCGGCGACGATGGGCAACGGTGGCGCGGCGATGGAGCTGATGGGCCAGTGGGCCCCGTCGGTGCAGGCGTCCTCGTCAACAAACAAGAAGGGCATCGGGGACAAGCTCGCGTTCTTCCCGTTCCCGACGGTGGACGGCGGCAAGGGGCAGCTCACGGACGCGATGGGCGGGGGCAACGGCTTCGCGGTCGGCAAGGACGCGCCCCCGGCGACCGTCGACTTCCTCAAGACGTTGCTTGACGACGCCAACCAGCGTCGGGAAGCGGAAACCGGCGCGGTGCTGCCCACCAACAAGGCCGCCGTCGACGCCATCGCGGACCCGAACGGCAAGATCGTCGCGGAGCGGTTGGCCAACGCGACCGACTTCCAGCTCTACCTGGACCAGGCGTTCCCACCTGCCGTGGGGCAGCAGATCAACGACAGCGTGGCCGAGCTGATCGCCGGGCGGAGGAGTCCGGAGCAGATCGTCAAGGACATCACCACGGTGGCGAAGAACCAGTAACGATGGCGACCATCCACGACCCCGTGGCCGGTCGCCGGGTCCCGGCGGCGGCTCCGGCGATCTCGCCGGAGCCGCACCGTCGGGACCGATCGGGCGTCCGCCGGCTGGGCACCATCGCGATCTTCCTGGCGCCCGCCCTCGTACTCTTTTTGCTGCTGGTCATCGCGCCGATCCTGGTCGCGGCGTACGGCAGCCTGTTCAAGTGGAACGGCTTCGGCCTGCCCGAACAGAACGTCGGCCTGGACAACTTCACCCGGGCGTTGGGTGATCCCATCTTCCAGGGTGACCTGTGGCGGGCGCTGGTGCTGATCACGCTCTCACTTGTCATCCAACTACCCGTCTCGCTCGGCCTGGCTATGCTGCTCAACCAGCCACTGCGCGGGCGCGGCGTCTACCGGCTGCTGTTCTTCGCCCCGTACGTGATCTCCGAGGTCACCACGGCGGTGCTGTTCACCCTGGTGTTCTCGCCGAACCGGGGTTTCGGGGAGACCTTCTCCCGATGGTTCGGCACCGAGGTCGGCGGGGCGATCTTCGCCGACCCGGACACCGTCTTGTACGCCCTCTTCCTGGTCATCTCCTGGAAGTACTTCGGCCTGCACATGATCCTCTATCTGGCCGGCCGACAGGGCATCCCCCGGGAGCTGACCGAGGCCGCCACCACCGACGGGGCCAACGCCTGGCAGACCTTCCGGCACGTGACGCTGCCGCTGCTCGGCCCCACCATCCGGATCAGCATCTTCCTCTCCGTGATCGGCACCATCCAGCTCTTCGACATGGTGTGGGTGCTCACCGGGGGCGGGCCGATCCACGCGTCGGAAACCATGGCGGTGACCATGTACCAGTACGGCTTCCGCCGCTTCGAGGTGGGCTACGCCAGCGCCATCAGCATCGTCATGTTCCTGTTGAGCCTCGTCTTCGCCCTCGCGTACCAGCGCTTCGTGCTGCGTCGGGACACCGCCGGGGCGATCACCACCGCGGGGGTCCAACGATGAGTGGAGGTGCGCCGATGAGTGGGGCGGGAACGACCAGCCGGACGGAGGCGACGCGTGGACGGGCGCGGACGAACGGACGGACCGGGCAGCGGATCCGGCACCTGACGCTGCATCTCATCTCGATAGCGGTCGGCGCGCTCATCGTGATCCCGATCGGGTTCGGCGTCCTGGGCGGGTTCAAGGACAACGGCCAGTTGTCCACCAACCCGCTGGGCCTGCCGGACCCGTGGCGGCCGGGGAACTACACCGGCATCCTCGCCGACGAGGTGTTCTGGCGACAACTCGCCAACAGCACGCTTATCGCGCTGGCCACCACGATCGTCGTGGTGGGCGCCTCGGCGATGGCGTCGTTCGTCTTCGCCCGGTTCGTCTTCCGCGGCCGGGAACTCGTGTTCACCCTCTTCGCCGTCGGACTGATGTTCCCGTTCGCGGTGGCGATCCTGCCGCTGTTCGTCCTGCTCCGCAGCCTGGGTCTGCTGGACAACCCGCTGGGCGTCATCCTCCCGCAGGCCGCCTTCGGGCTGCCGGTGACCATCATCATCCTGCGCCAGTTCTTCCGGACGATCCCGGCCGAGGTCGAGGAGGCCGCCACGCTGGACGGCTGCACGGCGTTCGGGTTCTTCTGGCGGATCCTGCTGCCGATGGCCCGACCGGCACTGGCCACCGTCTCGGTCCTGGCGATCGTGGCGAGCTGGAACAACTTCATGCTGCCGCTCGTGGTGTTCACCGACCAGAGCTGGTGGACCCTGCCCGTCGGTGTGCAGGCCTTCCAGGGTCAGTATGGTGACGACACCGCCCGGGTGCTGGCGTACGTCGTGTTGTCGATGGTCCCGGCGCTCGGCTTCTATGCAGTGGCCGAACGCCAGCTCGTCGGCGGCCTGGCGGGCAGCGTCAAGGGCTGAGTCAGGGCCCGGCACACGGCCGGGTCAAGGCTGAAGTCAGGCACCGAGCGGAAGGGCGACCAGTGGCCGAGGGTGACAACCGAACGGTAACCATCGCGGCGATCGCGCGGCTGGCCGGGGTATCCGTGCCCACGGTGTCGCGGGTCATCAACGGCCGGTCCGACGTGGCGCCGCAGACCCGGGAACGGGTCGAGGAGCTGCTCACCCGGCACGGATACCGGCGCCGGCCGCCGAGCATGCGGGCCAGCTCCGGCCTGCTGGACCTGGTCTTTCCCGATCTCGACAGCCCGTGGGCCGTGGAGATCATCCGGGGGGTGGAGGACGTCGCGCACGCGGCCGGAGTCGGCACCGTCGTCTCGGCCATCCACCGGCGCACCTCGTCGGCGAAGCAGTGGCTGGACAACATCCGCACCCGGTCGACGAGCGGGGTCATCTTCGTGACCTCCACGCTCGAACCGCCGCAGCAGGCCGAGCTGCGCCGGCTCAACATCCCGGTGGTCATCGTCGACCCTGCGGGTGTGCCGCCGCAGGGCGCTCCCACCATCGGGGCCACCAACTGGGCGGGCGGGCTGAGCGCCACCGAGTACCTGCTCGGCCTCGGCCACCGGCGGATCGGGTTCATCGCGGGGCCCCCTCAGCTGATGTGCAGCCGTGCCCGGCTGGACGGCTACCGGGCGGCGCTGGAGGCGTCCGGCGTCGCCGTCGACGACGCGCTGATCCAGCCGGGCAACTTCTATCACGAGGCCGGTTTCGCCGGCGGGACGAAGCTGCTCGACCTGCCCGATCCGCCGACCGCCATCTTCGCCTCCAGCGACCAGATGGCACTGGGTGTCTACGAGGCGGTCCGCCAGCGCGGCCTGCGGGTGCCGGACGACATCAGCGTGGTGGGTTTCGACGATCTGCCGGAGGTGCGCTGGTGTTCGCCGCCGCTGACCACGGTCCGCCAGCCGTTGAGCGAGATGGGCATGCTCGCCGCGCGCACCCTGCTCCGGCTCGCGAATGGCGAGCGGATCGAGAGCCCGCGGGTGGAACTGGCCACCGAACTGGTGGTCCGGGACAGTGCGGCCGAGTCCCACCAATAGACGCTCTCCGATAGTTACCGGAAGTTGTTGACTCGCCGCTGCGCGCAGATCACGATAGGGATCGCAGTAAGTCGATGTCGGTCGTGCCTCCGACGTGATCGATCCGTCCGGTCCCGCCTCCGCAGTCCGGGCCCGCGTGTCGCCACCGGGCGGATCCAACCGGAGCACTGGGCAGGCCGCCTTCCATTCGTGCTCAGGAGAGATCATGACGTATCCGTGTCCCCGGGTCGCTCCGTCCCGGCACCGCCTCGTGGTCCCGCTGGTGCTCGCCATGCTGGCGGCACTCGCCGTACCGTTGCTGTCGGCCACCCCGGCCGAAGCGTCCGCGCCACTGCGGACGCACGCCGCCGCCAAGGGCAAGTTCATCGGCTTCGCCGCGGCCACCGGCCCGCTGGCCAACGAGTCCGCCTACCGGACCATCGCGCAGACCGAGTTCAACCAGATCACCGCCGAGAACGCGATGAAGTGGGACGCCACCGAACCGTCCGACAACAACTGGAACTTCTCCGGCGCCGACCAGATCGTCAACTTCGCCACCGCCAACAACCAGCAGGTGCACGGCCACACCCTGGTCTGGCACAACCAGACGTCGAGCTGGGTGCACAACCTCGGCGCCTCGGCCATGCGCACCGCCATGCAGGACCACATCAACACCCTGGTGGGTCGCTACGCGAACAATCCCGCGGTGGTGTCGTGGGATGTCGTCAACGAGGTGTTCGAGGAGAACGGCAGCTTCCGGTCCAGCTTCTGGTACAACACGCTCGGCTCCGGCTTCATCGCCGACGCGTTCCGGTACGCCCGCGCCGCCGACCCGGACGCCCGGCTGTGCATCAACGACTACAACGTCGAGGGCATCAACGCCAAGAGCACCGCCATGTACGACCTCGTCCGCTCGCTGCGGGCGCAGAACGTGCCGGTCGACTGCGTCGGCTTCCAGACCCACCTGGCCACCCAGTACGGCTTCCCGACCAGCTTCCAGCAGAACCTCCAGCGCTTCGCGGACCTGGGCGTGCAGGTGCGGATCACCGAACTGGACGTGCGGATCCAGATGCCGCGCAGCTCGGCCAAGGACGCCACCCAGGCGACCTACTACCGCAACGTCGTCGACGCCTGCCTCGCGGTGACGGCGTGCGCCGGCATCACGATCTGGGGATTCACCGACAAGCACTCGTGGGTGCCGGACACCTTCCCGAGCGAGGGCGCCGCGCTGATCTACGACGAGAACTACCAGCGCAAGCCGTCGTACACCGCCGTGCACGACGCGCTGGCGGCCGGAAGCGGCGGTGACACCAGCCCGCCCACCGCGCCCGGCACCCTCACCTCGTCCGGCGTCACCGCCAGCAGCGCGAGCCTGTCCTGGACCGCCGCCACCGACAACGTCGGCGTCACCGGATACGACATCCTGCGCGCCCCCGGCACCAGCGGCGGCACCTTCACCCAGGTCGGCACCGCCACCACCACGTCGTTCACCGACACCGGCCTGACCGCCAACACCACCTACCGCTACCAGGTACGCGCCCGCGACGCCGCCGGCAACCTGTCCCCCGTCTCCAACACCGTCACCGTCACCACCACCGGCGGCGGGGGTGACGACACGACTCCGCCCACCGCGCCCGGCACCCTCACCTCGTCCGGCGTCACCGCCAGCAGCGCGAGCCTGTCCTGGACCGCCGCCACCGACAACGTCGGCGTCACCGGATACGACATCCTGCGCGCCCCCGGCACCAGCGGCGGCACCTTCACCCAGGTCGGCACCGCCACCACCACGTCGTTCACCGACACCGGCCTGACCGCCAACACCACCTACCGCTACCAGGTACGCGCCCGCGACGCCGCCGGCAACCTGTCCCCCGTCTCCAACACCGTCACCGTCACCACCACCGGCGGCGGGAGCGGCGGCTGCTCGGCCACCGCCACCGTGCAGACCCAGTGGAACGGCGGTTACGTCATCCAGCCGGTCACCGTCACGAACACGGGTACCGCGCCGATCAGCGGCTGGACCGTCACGTTCACCCTGCCGTCCGGGCAGACGCTCGTCGGCTCGTGGAACGCGGCGGTGACGGTAAGCGGTCAGACCGCGACCGCCCGCAATGCCGCCTACAACGGTTCTCTCGGTCCCAACGCGAGCACCAGCTTCGGGTTCCAGGTCGCCCGGCCAGGCGGTGACAGCACCGTCGCCGGCAGCTTCACCTGCACCGCCGGATAGTTCCGACCGCCGAGCCGGTAGTGGCCCACCTCGACCGGGTGGGCCACTACCCCGGTTCGGCGTCCGCCGGCTCCACGACCCCGACCCATCAGGGTCACTGTCCGCCGGACCCGGCCAGCACGCGCCGCAACTCGCGCTTGAGCACCTTGTGGCTCGGCCCGATCGGCAGCGTCTCGACGTACCGGACCTGCCGCGGATACTTGTGCCGGCCAAGGCGGGCCCGCGACCAGTCGACGAGGTCCTGCTCGCTGGGCAACGGCGCTCCGGCCGGATCGGGCACCACCACCGCGCAGACCTCCTCGCCATGCGACGGGTCCGGCACTCCGATCACCGCGACCTGCCCGATCGCCGGGTGCTGCGACAGCACCTCCTCCACCTCGCGCGGATACACGTTGAACCCGCCGCGGATGATGATGTCCTTCTTGCGGTCGACGATTGTGACGAAACCGTCGGCGTCCTTGCGGCCGAGGTCCCCGCTGCGGAACCAGCCGTCGACGATCGCCTCGGCGGTCGCCTCGGGACGGCCCAGGTACCCGGCGAAGACGTTGTGGCCGCGGATGACGATCTCCCCGAGTTCACCGGTCGGCAACAGCTCGATCCGGTCGTCCAGCTCCGCCCGGGCGATCTCCACCTCCACGCCCCAGACCGGGTGCCCGATCGTGCCGGCCCGGGTGCCGTACGCCGGCTGGTTGCAGGTCGCCGACGGGGAGGTCTCGGACAGGCCGTACCCCTCGAAGACGGTCGTGTCGAACGCCGCGGCGAAGCCCTGGAGCACGGCCAGGGGCAGCGACGCCCCACCGGAGACGCACATCCGCAACGCGGGTCGTTCCGGGCGGTCCCGGCTTGCGTCGAGCAGCGCGATGTACATGGTCGGCACGCCGTGGAAGACGGTCACCTTCTCGCGCACCATGAGGTCGATCGCCGCCGGGCCGGTGAACCGGCTGAGCAGCACGAGCGTGGCGCCGATCCGGAAGGTCCCGTTCATCGCGACGGTCTGCCCGAAACTGTGGAACAGCGGCAGGCAGCCGAGCACCACGTCGGTATCGCGCGCGTCGTTGGCGTCGAACACGTTGACGGTGGCGTTCATGACCAGGTTGAGGTGGGTGAGCATGGCGCCCTTGGGGGCGCCCGTGGTGCCGCTCGTGTAGATGACGACCGCGGTGTCCTCGGCCGACCGGGTCAGGTACGAGGGCAGCGGCGTCGATGATCCGTGGAGGTCCTCCAGGCGCTGGATGTCGACGTCCCCGTCCGGCCGTCCCACCGCGACCAGCGGCACGCCGGCCGCGTTCGCCGCCCGGATTCCCGTCGCGAGTTGGGAGGTGTGGCAGACGAGCAGCCGGGCGCCGCTGTCGCGCAGCACATACCCGATCTCGTCGGCGGTGAGCAGCAGGTGGATCGGCACCAGCACCGCGCCGGCGGCGAGGGCACCGTAGTAGACCCGGGGGAACTCGACGACGTTGGGGGCGAGCAGGGCCACCCGGTCGCCGGGGCGGACCCCCAGCTCGCGCAGCCCGGCCGCGTAGCAGCGGGCCTCCAGCCACAGTTCGGCGTACGTCACCCGGATGTCGCCGTCGATGACGGCGACCGTGTCCGGGTGCCGGCGGGCGGACTCGGCGAGCACCATGGCCAGCGACAGGGCGGTCATCGGGTCGATCCGAGGTAGAGCCGGCTCACCGTGTCGGCGACACAACAGGGCTTCCCGCCGGCGTCGGAGTCCACTTGGACCCGGGTGACGAGCTGCGCGCCGCCGTCGATCCCGGACACGTCCTGGATGACCGCCGTGGCCCGGATCGAGCCGCCCACCACCACCGGGGCCGGGAAGCGGACCCGGTTGAGTCCGTAGTTGACGCCCATTCGCACGCCGTCGACCCGGTACAGGCGACCGACGAGCGCGGGTAGCAGCGACAGGGTCAGGAAGCCGTGGGCGATGGTGCCGCCGTAGGGCCCGGCGGCGGCCCGCTCCGGGTCCGTGTGGATCCACTGGTGGTCGTCGGTGGCGTCGGCGAACAGGTCGACGCGGCTCTGGTCGATCCGCAGCCACGGTCCCGGCCCGAGGGTCTGCCCGACGGCCGTGGCGAGTTCGGAGATGCCGGTGAAGGTCCTCATCCCAGGTGCCCACCGAGCCGGGTGTAGCCGCGCAACAGGTCCCGGGCGATGATCAGACGTTGCATCTCGTCGGTGCCCTCGAAGATCCGGTAGAGCCGCACCTGCCGGTACCAGCGTTCGACGGGCAGCTCGCGGGTGTAGCCCATGCCGCCGTGGATCTGCAGTACCCGGTCAACCACCCGGTTCACCATGCCCGCGGCGTAGAGCTTGCACATCGAGGACGCGTGCCGGGGGTCGAGGCCCTGGTCGACGGTCCAGGCGGCGCGCAGGACGAGCCAGCGGGCCGCCTCCAGCTCGGTCTCCGAGTCGGCGATCATCCATTGGATGGCCTGGTTGGTGCCGATCGGGGCGCCAAAGGTCTCCCGGGTGTTGGCGTGGTCGATCGCCATCCCGAGGGCCCGTTCGGCGATCCCGAGGGCGTGCGAGGGGATGGTGTAGCGCCCCTTGCCGATCCATTCCATGCCGAGCGTGAAGCCCTGGCCGATCTCGCCGAGGATGTTGCGGTGCGGCACCCGTACGTCGTCGAAGATCAGCGACGCGGGCCCGCCCTCCCCCATGGTCTGGATGAACTCCGAACGCCATCCCATGGCCCGGTCCACCAGGAAGGCGGTCGCCCCGCCGTTGCGGGCCCCCAGCCCTGGGTCGGTCACCGCCACCACGATGGCGAAGTCGGCGTCGTGGCCGTTGGTGATGAAGGTCTTCTCCCCGGTGAGGATCCAGTCGTCGCCGTCCCGCCGGGCGCTGAGCCTGATGTTCGCCGCGTCCGAGCCGGCGCCGGGTTCGGTGATGGCGAAGCACGAGATCCGTTCCCCCTCGATGGTGGGGACGAGGAACTCCCGTTGCTGTTCCTCGTTGGCGTGGAACAGGATGTTGTCCGCCTCGCCACCGAATCGGAACGGCACGAACGACCGGCCGATCTCGGTCCAGATGAGGGACTGGGTGACGGCCGGCAGGTCCATGCCGCCGTACTGCTCGGGTGTGGCAAGGCCCCAGAAGCCGAACTTCCTGGCCTTGAGTTGCAACTCCCGCAACTCGGACCGGTCCAGCCCGGGGCGGTGGGCGCGCTCGCGACGGAGCACCTCCTGCTCCAGCGGCATCACCTCCCGGCGGATGAAGTCACGAGCCGTGTCCCGGATGGCCCGTTCCTCGTCGGACAACGCGAAGTCCATGTCGCCTCCTGATCCTCGCCGCGGCGGAGGTGCGTGACCTATAAACTAGCGGTGCAAGTTTTAGTTCGTCCAGACCCGTTGTGGCAGAGTTCTGGCGACCGACCCAGGCTCTGCGGACCACCGCCCGAAGGAGGACCGATGCCCCGGCCGCGGCAGGCGCTGCTCAGCCGGCAGCGGATCGTCGAGACCGCCGCCGCGCTTATCGACGCGGACGGTCTGGCGGCGTTCTCCACCCGCCGGCTCGCCAGCGAACTCGGCGTTCGCGGCCCGTCGCTCTACAACCACTTCGCCACCAAGGACGAGATCCTCGACGCGGTGGCCGACAGCGTCACCGGCCGGGTGGACGTCTCGTACTTCGGCAGCGTGGACTGGCGCGAGGCGCTGCGCCGGTGGGGACACTCGTACCGCGCCGCGCTCGCCGCGCATCCGCACATCGTGCCGCACCTCGCGACGGGACCGGGGCGACGGCCGGCCGCGCTGACGATGGCCGACGCCGTCTACGGCGGGCTGGTCGACGCCGGCTGGCCGCCCGCGCGAGCGACCCACATCGGGGCGCTCATGCGCTACTTCGTGGCGGGTTCCGCGCTCGGCTCGTTCGCCCGCGGCTTCGTGGACGACCCCGGCCTGTACGCCGAGCAGTATCCGCACCTCACGCAGGCGCACCGGCTCGCCGAGCATCAGCAGCGCGTCGACGAGGGCGCGTTCACCCTCGGGCTCGACGCGCTGATCGAGGGACTCTCCCGCACCTACGAGCGGACCGTCGGACCGCTGCCGCCCCTCCCGCCAGCCACCAACGCGTACTAGAGTAAAAACTTGCACCGCTAGTTAGAGGGACCGGCGACCGGACGGTGGAGGCGGCTCCGCCCCGGTCCACCGCCGGTCTCTCGGGCCACGTAAGGGGCGCGGATGGATCTGGCACGGACCGACCTCTACCTCGACGGCCGCTGGGTCCCGGCGCCCGACACGGCCACCATCGAGGTCTGGAATCCGACGACCGAGGAGGTCATCGCCACCGTCCCGGCCGGCACGGCGTCCGATGTGGACAAGGCAGTCGGTGCGGCCCGGGCCGCCTTCGACGGCTGGGCCGCCACCGCGCCCGCCGACCGGGCAGCGGCCCTGGACCGCGTGCACGCCGCGCTGGCCAGCCGGTCCGACGACATCGCCCGCACCGTCGCGCTGGAGCTGGGCACCCCACTCAAGGTGGCCACCCGGATCCAGGCTGGCCTGCCGCTGACGGTCCTGCGCGGGTACGTCGAGCTGGCCGCCCGCCCGACCGAGGAGCACCGGGTGGGCAACTCGCTTGTGGCACGCGAACCGGTCGGCGTGGTCGGCGCGATCACGCCGTGGAACTACCCACTGCACCAGATCATGGCCAAGCTCGCCCCGGCGCTGGCCGCCGGTTGCCCGGTCGTGCTGAAACCCAGTGAACTGACCCCGCTGGTGGCGTACCTGCTCTTCGACGCGATCGACGAGGCCGGCCTGCCGCCGGGAGTGGTGAACCTGGTCACCGGCACCGGACCGGAGGCCGGCGCGGCACTCGCCGCGCACCCGGACGTCGACCTGGTCTCGTTCACCGGGTCCACCGTCACCGGCCGACGGATCGCCCGCGTCGCCGCTGACCGGATCGCCCGGGTCGCGCTGGAGCTGGGCGGGAAGTCGGCAAACGTCATCCTCGAAGACGCCGACCTGGCCACCGCGGTGAAGGTCGGGGTCGGCAACGCCTTCCTCAACTCCGGGCAAACCTGCACCGCCTGGACCCGGATGCTGGTGCACCGGTCCCGGTACGCCGAGGCGGTCGAGCTGGCGGCCAGGGCCGCGGCCGGTTACCGGCTCGGTGACCCGTTCGACCCGGACACCCGGCTGGGCCCCCTCGTCTCGGCGGCGCAGCGGGACCGGGTCCGCGACCACGTCGTCCGGGGCCTGGCCGACGGGGGTCGGCTGGTGGCCGGCGGACCCGAGGCCCCGGTGCCGGACCGGGGCTACTTCGTCGCTCCGACCGTGATCGCCGACGTCGACCCCGACAGCGCCCTGGCCCAGGAGGAAATCTTCGGTCCGGTGCTCTCGGTGATCCCGGTCGACAACGACGAACATGCGGTGGCGGTGGCAAACAACTCCCGGTACGGGCTGGCCGGCGCCGTCTGGTCGCTCGACGAGGAGCGCGCGCTGCGGGTCGCACGACGGATGCGCACCGGCGCCGTGGACATCAACGGTGCCCCGTTCAACCCACTCGCCCCGTTCGGTGGCTACAAGCAGTCCGGCGTCGGCCGCGAACTGGGTAGCTATGGCCTGGACGAGTTCTGCGAGGTCAAGGCCATCCAACGATGAGGGCGCTTGTCGTACGCGGGGTGGCGGCGACGCCCCGGGTGGAGGACGTCGACCTGGCCGGGCCGGGTCCGGGCGAAGTCCGGGTGGCGATCCGCGCCGCTGGAGTGTGCCATTCCGACCTGTCCATGGTCGACGGTACGGTGTCTCCGACGTACCCACTGGTGCTCGGCCACGAGGCGGCCGGCGTGGTGACCGAGGTCGGCCCAGCGGTCAGCCGGGTCGTTCCCGGTGCGCACGTGGTGCTGAACTGGGCGCCACCGTGCCGGCGATGCTGGTTCTGCGGACACGGCGAGCCGTGGCTGTGCGAACGTACGGGATCTCCGGCCGCCGCCCGGGGCCGCGCCTCGACCGGTGAGCCGCTACACGTCACGCTCGGCCTCGGGGCGTTGGCCGAGCAGGTGGTGGTGTCTGAGCACGCCGTGATCCCGGTCCCGGCCGAACTGCCCTTCGACGCGGCGGCGTTGCTCGGCTGCGCGGTGCTCACCGGCGTCGGCGCGGTACGCCGTACCGCCTCGGTCACCGCCGGCGACTCGGTGGCGGTGATCGGCCTCGGCGGGGTCGGCCTGTCCGCGGTCGCCGCCGCCCGCGCGGCCGGGGCCGAACCGGTGCTCGCGGTCGACGTCTCCCCCGCCAAGGCGGACCTCGCGATGGCGGCGGGAGCCACCGACTTCCTGCTCGCCGACGACGCGCTGAGCCGCTCCGTACGGTCGCGCACCGGCGGCCGGGGCGTCGACCACGCCCTGGAATGCGTCGGACGCTCCGCCACCATCCGCGCCGCCTGGCGGGCCACGCGCCGAGGCGGGCAGGTGGTCGTGGTCGGCATGGGGGCGAAGGACGACATCGTCGGCCTGAGCGCCCTGGAGATCTTCCACTCGGCCAGGACGCTGCGCTCCTCGGTGTACGGCTCGTCCGATCCCGACCGGGACCTGCCAGAGCTGGCCCGGGCCGTGCTCGACGGCCGGCTCGACCTGACTCCGCTGATCACCCACCGGACCGGTCTGGACGATGCCGCGGCGGCCTTCACCCGGATGGCCCGGGGCGAGGGCGCGCGGACCGTCGTGACGCCGTAGCGCGGGGTCGAACAGCGTCTTCCGCGGCTCGCCGTTATCGACCGTTCCAACCGGCGGGAAGGGAGTAGTGCCACCCTTCCCGCCAGGCGAAGGGTGCGTCGACCTGGTCTTCCAGCGGGATCCCGGTGAGCAGACTGGCAAGCGCCCACCGGTTGGCGGAATGCGCTATGACAAGGACCCTCCTGCCGTCCCACTCGCGTGCGACATCGGTGAGGAAGTCGCGGGTCTGGTCGACGACGTCCTGGTAGCTCTGCCCTCCGGGGAACGGCCGGTGAATGTGCTGGGACCTGATGCGGGCGAGTTCGCTGACCGGCATACCGTTCAACGTTCCGTAGTCGCACTCGCGCAGTCGAGGGTCCTGGCGGATCGGGATCCCGGTCCCGGCGAAGGCGATGTCCGCTGTCTCGACCGCGCGGGCGAGGTCCGACGTGAACACCATGGCGATGCCATCCGATCTGCGGCGTCGTCCCAGCTCCTGAGCGAGCTTCCGGCCCGTCTCCGACAGTTGGCCGGGCAGCCAGCCGGTAGCGAAGCCGGCCTCGTTGTCGGTGGTGATCGAGTGGGTCTCGTAGACGATCTCGACTGCCATCGCGTGCTCCTCCGCACCGCGCGGGACGGCCATGCCGCCGTCGCCGGCCCGACGAGCACTCTATGCGTGACCATCGTCGGCCGGTCACGCCAGCGCGCGGGCCAGTTCAATGCGCGACCGGACCCCCAGTCGGTTGAAGATGTTGCGCAGATGGTGGTCGATCGTGCGGGTGGACAGGAACATCCGGGCGGCGATCTCCTTGTTGGTGGCGCCCTCGGCGACCAGTTGCGCGATCCGCAACTGCTGGCCGGTCAACGCCCGAGCCACCGGTAGGTCCGGGCCACCGACCGACTCGCCTGCCGCCCGCAGCTCTGCCGCCGCCTGCTCGGCCCATCTCGCCAGGCCCAGACAGGTGAACGTCTCCCGGGCGCTGTGCAGGTGTTCGCGGGCGTCCCGGGGTCGCCGCCGCCGCCGCAGTTCCCGCCCGAAGAGCAACTCGGTGCGGGCCCGCTCGAACGCGCCGCCGGTCGCCGGGTGCAGGCGCAACGCCGTACCGAAGGCATCCACCGCCTCGACGCTGCCCCGTGGCGCCAGCAGCGCGCGGCACCGGGCGGCGATCGCCCGGCGCGCCGGGCTCGCCGTGCCGGCCGCCCACCGGTCGAACACGGTGAGGGCGGCGTGGGCCGCCGGCCGGTGGCCGACCTGGGCGGCGGCCTCCACCAGGTACGGCGTTGCCATCACATGGACCAGCACCTGCCCTCGACCGGTGCCAGGCTGCGCGAGAGCGGCCAACCGGGCCGCGGCGTCGGCGTGTCGGCCGTCGACCAGGTCCAACACCGCGAGGGCCCACTGCGCGAGGGCGCGGGGACGGCTGTGCGTCCCGATGCCGTCCCCGATCTCCTGGATCCGGCGCAGGCTGGCGGCGCGGTCGCCGCGGATCGCCGCGAGGACGGCAAGCATGCCGAGGTGGGCGGCGGCGCTGTTGCGCTGACCGGTGTCCCGGGCGATCCGCAGCCCGTCCCGGCAACTGGCGGCCGCCACGTCGGGAAGGCCCATCCAGTACTCGGCCACCGCGCGCAACTCCAGGGCCCGGGGCAGCGCGGACAGTTCCCCGCGGGTCCGGGCCAGCTCGACGGCACGGTCGGCGAGCCGGTGGGCCACGCCGTCGACGGCCACCAGCAGGCCGGCGGAGGCGGCCCAGGCCAGGGCGCTCGGGGTGAGTGCCGGTCCGGTCACCTGGCCACCGAGGACCACGGCCCGCCGCAACGCCGGTCCGGCCCGGTCGTGGTCGCCCCGCAACGTCGCCGCGACACCCGTGAGGTACGCGGTCATCAACTCCGTACCGGGCGGGTCGCCGGGACGGGGCAGGTCGCCGGCCCGGCGCTCCACCTCGGCGTATCGGAACTGGTCGCCGGCGAAGCAGACCGCCTCGCCGGCCCGGACCAGCGCGGTGAGGGCCAGGGAACGATCGGTGCCGGCCAGCCGGTCCGCCGCGGCGAGCAGCGCGGTCAGTGCCGCCGGAAGCTGCCCGCCGCGCAGTTCCATCTCCCCCCGCAGCAGGTCGGCCCGGCCGACCAACGGCGGGTCGGCCGCGTCGCGGATCGCGTCCTGGGCGAGCAGTCGGGCCCGGCACGGCTCACCGGCCGCCCAGGCGTGGCGGGCGGCGGCCAACCGGCGTGCGGCGGCCCGAGCGGGATCGGCGCTCAGGTCGGCGGCATGATGCAACGCGGCGGCCGCGGTGCGGTGGTCGATGGGGGCGTCGCTGGTCATCGGCTCCTGGTCGCCTTCGGCGCCGGCCGCCGTCGCCAGCTCGGACGCCAGCTCGGGATCCGAGCCTTCGGCGGCGGCCGCGAGGTGCAGGGCCAGCCGCAGCCGGTGTCGGGGACCGCTGTCCGGCAGCCCGGTCAGCAGGTCGGCGAGGAGCAGATGTGCCCATCGACGATCGGCGAGCGGAGCGGTGGCGACGACCATGGCCCGCGCCATCGGCTGCGGGAACGTCACGGTACGCGCCTCCACCCGGACGAGTCCGGCGATCTCGGCCGGGGCGAGGGCCTCGATCCCCGGGCCCGCGTCCCGGGCGGAGCGGAGCAGTGTGCTCGCGTCCAGGTCGTCGTCGATGGCGGCGAGCAGCAGCAACCGCCGGGTCTCCACCGGCAGCCGGTCGAGCCGGGCACGGTAGTGCCGACCCAGCACGCCATCGGGCGGTGGTGCGGCGGGCAGCGGTTCGTCACCCCGGCGCTGCGCGGGAGTCAGCGAGTTCGCGAGGTCCACAAGCGCCTGCGGGTTGCCCCCGGCAACCGTGCCGAGCGCCGTGGCGACGGGTTCCGGCAGATCATCGGGAAGGTGATCGGTGAGGACGGCCCGGCTGTGCTGATCGTCGAGGGCTGACAGCCGGACGGTGGGAATCCCGCCGGTCGCGGCATCGACGCCGCCGCTGAGGATGACCGATGCGGGCACGTGCCGCAGCCGCCGGGCCACGAAGGCCAGAACCTCGGCGGTGGGCCGATCGCCGAGGTCGACGTCGTCCATCGTGCAGAGCAGCGGACGCTCCCGGGCGGCGCCGGCGAGCAGGCCCAGCACGGCCATCGACAGGGCCAGCCGCTGATCAGCGGGGCACCCGTCCCCCGTCACGGCGTCCAGGAGCACGCGGCGTTGCCGGTGCGGCAGCAGACTGGTCCGGTCGAGCAGCGGATCCAGGAGCCGTTGCAGCCCCGCGTACGGAAGAGCCGCCTCCTCGGCCAGCCCGGCCCCGGCGAGGACCGTACGGTCCCTCGCGTGCCGGTGGGCGTAGCTCAGCAGGGCGGTGCGCCCGGAGCCGGGATCGCCCAGCATCAGCAGTGCTCCCCCGGCGTGCGCGTCGAGCAGCCCGCGGATCGTCCGGCACTCCTCGTCTCGACCACGCAGCACGGCTATTTGCACTGTCGATGCATTAACCATGGAGTCAGTGTGACTCATCGGTAACTTCTTGGAAAGAGGTTCGTAACCTCAGCGGGTCTCCCACCGGCGCCGGCACGAACGCCGGTCCACGCCGGCCGTCAGCGTCCCGCCACCTCCGTGAGCAGGGCGGACACTGTTCGGGTCAGCACCGCGCGCGATTGTTCGACGCCGAGGCCCAGCCCGTCCCGCAGCATCGACCAGGCCGGCCACATACTCGCGGCGACCACCGCGTACACCAGGTGCTCCCGACCGGCGCCGGCCCGCTCCAACTCGGCGGCGAAGAGCTGCTCGACCTCCGCGCGTACCCGGGCTGTGTGCTTTCGACGGTTGCGACGCAACTGCTCCGAGACCGGCTCGCGCATCTGGGCGGCCCGGGCGAAGGGGGCGATCACCTGGAGTTGCCGGACCCGCTGCCGGCAGTACGCGTCGATCCGCTTCGCCAACGGCAGCGACGGCGAGAGCGACCGGTGGGCGGCATCCTGCCGCCGCAGCACCTCCACGCCACTCGCCTCGAACAGCGTCTCCATGTCCTTGAAGTTGGTCCAGAGGGTACGCAGTGAGATGCCGGCCCGCTCGGCGATGCGCTCTCCGGTGGGCCGCAGGTCGCCCTCGGCGATGAGCGCGAGGTGCGCCTCGACGATCGCCGTCCGGGTCCGTTCCGCCCGGGCGGTCCGCCCGTCGACCCGGTCCGGAGCCCCCACCGCAGCCACCTTCCGGTCGCCCCCTCTCGCCACGCCGGTCACTCCTGCCGCATTCGAACGCCGAGTCTAGACACGTCACTATCGGCGGGTTCGCGACCAGTACCGGCCAGCCCGGGCGGGACACCGGGTCGGTCCCGCCGGCCTGGTTGGTCACGGATCGGTCCCGCCGGCCCGGACGGTCACGCCGGCCGGACGGTCCCGCCGGCCCGGACGGTCCCGCCGGCCCGGACGGTCCCGCCGGCCCCGTGCGGGCGCGGCCCCACACCGCCCGCCCGGACGGTCACAGCCCCGCGACACCAGGCCCGCGGCTCGACCGACGGTCCCGCGGTCGCGGTCCACCGGCGATCGGATCGGATCGGCCGCAGATCTTGGACAGATTCCGTCGTATAGCAACGGATTCTGTCCAAGATCTGTGGGGACCGCCGGGCGTCCCGGCTGTGCGTTACCGCCGGGCGCTGGCCCGGCTGCGGGCCGTGTTCGACGGGCTGGCCGCCGCGATGGCCGGGCCCCGCCTGTGCGTCCCGCCGGGCATCCCGTCCGCGCGTCCCGCCGGCATCCCGCCGGGCATCCCGCCGGGCATCCCGAGGCCGGGACGCCGCGGCGGTCAGGAGGCCGTCGGGATGCCGTTGCTCGGCGGTGCCACCGGTGGTGCCGAATACTCGCTTACCGGCCCGTCCCCCTCATCCGTCTCGAACGTGGGGCCGAAGTACGTCTGCACGCCTGCGGTCACCCGGCTCAGTCGGTGCCCGCCGTAGCCGGAGTGGTCGGTGGCGGAGAACCGCAGCGGGGCGAGTCCCGGACCCTGGTACCCACCCTTGCGGACGGCCTCGATCACCGATTCGCGGGTGAGGTCTTTCCCGGCCGCGAGGAGCACCTGCACGAACAGGTAACCCACCGACATTCCGTAGACGATGTTGCCGTCGAACGGCGCATCGCCGTTGTGCTCCTTGTTGACCTTCATGAAGAGCTGGATCCACGGATCCGCGGTGTCGTTCTGCATCGGCAGGTAGTTGGCACCGATCATTCCCTCGAGCAGCGGGGCGGCCTCGCCGAGTTGCTTCGCCAGGGTCGGATGGTCGGCGCCCACGTTGGAGACCACCCACTGCGGCTTGAATCCCAGTCGGGCGGCGGTGCCGATCGAGAGGGCCGTGAAGCCCGGCACGGTGGCGAGGATGGCGACCTGGCAGCCCGCGGCCTTGAACGCGCCGATCTGCGGGGCCACGTTTGTGTTGCTCGTGACGTAGGTCTGGCGGGACACGAGAGTGGTGGCGCCCAACACCCGCTCCACGCCGGCCAGGCTGTCCCGGCCGAAGTCGTCGTCCTGGCCGAGGAAGCAGACCCGCTGGCCGGGCAGGTTGGCCTTGACGTGGTTGGCCAGGATCTTGCCCTCCACCGTGTAGTCGGTGTTGAAGCCGAAGGTGCCCGGGTACTTGTCGGGCTGGTCCCAGCTCCGGCTGCCCGAGGCGACGAACAGGTCCGGCACCCGGTTGCTCTTGAGGAAGTCGAGTACGCCGGTGTGGGTGGGCGTGCCGAGTCCGTTGAGAATGGCGAAGACCTTGTCCTGCAGCACCAGTTGGCGGACGACCTGCTGGGTGTTGGCCGGGTTGTACCCGTCATCCATGATTTTGTAGGTGATCTTCCGGCCATGTACGCCACCGTTGGCGTTGACGTAGTCGAAGTACGCCTTGGTCGCCGGGGCGATCTTGGAGTAGCCGGCCGAGGCCGGCCCGGTCAGCGGCATGTGCGTGCCGACCAGGATCTCGGTGTCCGTGACGCCGGGCACCGGGGCGCCACCTCCGTCGTCTGATCCACCGCCACATCCGGCAGCGGTGATGAGCAGGGTGACGACGGTGGCGATCGCGAGTCCGCGTCGTGAAGCTCGTCGCATGTGAGGCACCGACCTTTCCTCGGTCCGGTTTGTCAGGTGGTGATCTGTCAGGTGGTGGTCAGTGGGAACGGTTCATCGGCGCGGCGCCCGCCGCCGGCCGAACGGAAGCCGCCGGGACGGAAGCCAGCGGGACGGGAGCCGGCCGCGCAGCAGGTGGCCGAGACGGGTCAGCAGACCCTGCACACCGCCCGGCGCGGTGATCATGACGACGACCAACGCGCCCCCGAAGATGGCGAGGGGGAGGTTGCCCTCCATGCGTTGCGCCGCCGCGGGTGACAGGTCGAACAGTTCGGTCAGGCTGTGCGTCAGGTCGGGCAGGGCGACCAGCAGCACGGCGCCCCACACCGCTCCGGCCAGCCGGCCGAGGCCGCCGATGACGACTGCCATCAGCAGGAAGAGCGAGAGGGTCAGTGAGAACGCGCCCGGGGACACGCTCTGCGCGAGGACCGCGAGCACGCCACCACCGAGCCCGGCACCGGCCGCGCTGACCACGAACGCGAGCACCTTCGTACGCGCGACATGGATTCCGGCGAGGGCGGCGGCCGCCTCGTCGTCACGGACCGCCCGCAGTGTTCGGCCGTACCGGCTGCGAACCAGGTTGGCCAGCAACAACAGGGTCAGGAGTGCGGCGGCACCGGCGATCCAGAGCTGCCACCGCTCGTACGGGAAGTACAGGCCGAGCGCCACCGGCGGCGGCTCGACGGGAACCGAGAGTCCCTGTTCGCCGTTGAACACCCCGTCGAACGTGACGGTCAGCGCGGGCACGACGACCGCGACGGCAAGGGTGACACCGGCGAGGTAGGGACCTCGCAGCCGGGCCGCCGCCACGCCGATGACGGCTCCGAACCCGATTGCCGCCACCACGGCCACGGCCATCGACAACGGGAGTGTCCACCCCGCCGTGACACCCCGGTCGCCGAAAGCGGTCTGGCAGAATGCGACCGCGTACGCCCCGACGGCCATCAGCGCGCCATGCCCCAGGGAGAGCTGCCCGTTGAGTCCGGTGAGGACGGTCAGCCCGGCGGTCGCGCAGAGGTAGGCGGCCACGGTGGCCAACTGGAAGTTCCGGAACGGCTCCAGCTCGTAGCTGACGACCACCAGGAGCAGCGCGGCGACCCCGGTGATGGCGAGATGGCGCAGCAGGGTCGACCGGTGCCGTTCGCCGGCCACCCGGTCGCGTCCGTCGGCCACCGGGGTCGCGGGAGGGGCCGCCGCCCGGGTGGTGCTCACACCTGCCTCGCGGTGACCGGTGCAAACAGGCCGGCCGGACGGGCCAGGAGCACCACCAGCAGCAGGACGAGCACCGCGAGGGGGGTGAGGTCGCTGCCGGCGTATCCGCTGACGTAGGAGAGCAGGAGCCCGACCAGGAGGCCGCCGACGACCGCCCCTGGCGGACTGTCCAGCCCACCCACGACGGCCGCCGTGAACGCGGAGACGAAGACCAGGTCCATCGCGTGCGGGTGCAGACCGAGTTCGGTGGGAAGGGCGAGCATGGCGGCCAGGGCGCCGACGCCGGAGGCCAGGGCCCAGCCGAGCGTGAGCATGCCGCCGACATTGACCCCGAGCAGTCGCGAGACGTCGGGAGCGAACGCCGCGGCGCGCATCCGCAACCCGACGGGGGTACGGGCGAAGATCCAGGCGAGTCCGACGACCACCACTCCCACGGTCACGAACGCGAAGATGTCGTACGGAGACAGCACGGCCACCCCGCCCACGGTGAGCGCCGCCCGCGAGAAGGGCGTCCCGGCCGGCCGGAACTCATTCCCGTAGACCATGCCGAGGACGGCCTGAATGAGCAGGACCAGCCCGAGGGCCACGATCACCGGGTTGAGCGGGGAGCGGTGGTCGACGAAGCGCATCACCGCCAGGTCGACGACCGCGCCGAGCAGCAGCCCGACGAGGAACGCCACTCCGAAGCCGAGCCAGTATGAGCCGGTCGCGGCGGTGACGCTGTAGGCCACGTATGCGGCGGCGACGGCCATCGCTCCCTGGGCGAAGTTGACGATGCGGGCGGCCCGCCAGATGAGCACCAGGGCCAGCGCGAAGGCGGCATAGACCGCACCCTTCGACAGGCCGTCGACGGTGAGGAACACGAAGCGGTCCAACAGGTCCCCCTTCTAGAAACCGAGGTAGGCGTGCCGTAGGTCGGCGTCGTCCCGCAGCGCCGTGGCCGGCGCGGTGGTGACTATCCGGCCGAGGGCCATCACCACGCCCTGGTCGGCGACCGAGAGTGCGCTGCGCACGTTCTGCTCGACGAGCAGCACCGTCAGCCCGGTGTCGTCACGCAGCCGGCGCAGCAGCGCCATGGTCTGGGCCACCACCCGGGGCGCCAGGCCGAGCGAGGGCTCGTCGAGCAGCAACAGCCGGGGCCGACCGACGAGGGCTCGGCCGAGGGCCAACATCTGCCGTTCGCCGCCGGAAAGCTGGTGCCCGGGGTGTCGGCGCCGCCGGGCCAGCGGTTCGAAGAGTTGGTAGACGTCGTCGAGGGCGCGGTCCGCGGCCGCCCGGTCGCGGCGCCACAGCCCGCCAAGACGCAGGTTCTCGTCGACGGTCAGTTCGCTGATGACCCCGCGACCCTCCGGCACGTGGGCCAGGCCACGCCGGACAAGCTGCTCCACCGGCGTCCCCCGCAGATCCTCCCCGTCGAGGACGATCCGGCCGGAGGTGGGCCGGATCATGCCGGAGATGGCGCGCAGCAGGGTCGTCTTGCCGGCGCCGTTGGCCCCGACCACCGCCGCGATGCTGCCCCGGGGAACCGTCAGGTCGACGGAGTGCAAGACCGGAACGGGGCCGTAGCCGGCCACCACACCTTGGACCGCGAGCAGGTCGTCCGGCGTCATCGGGCCGTCTCCCCGGCCGGTGCCGCCGCCTCGTCCCGGGCCGTCTCCCCGGCCGGGCCGGCCTCGCCGGGCGGTGCCACGTCACCGGGCGGTGCCACCTCAACCGCGGGAGCGACCTCGTCGGCGGGAGCGCCGAGGTAGGCGTCGGCGACCGCCGGATCGTCGCGGACCTGGTCCGGGGTGCCGGTCGCGATGACGCGCCCGAAGTCCAGCACCACGATCCGGTCGCAGACCGACATCACGAGATCCATGTGGTGCTCCACGAGGAGCACCGCGCACGGGTCGGCCTGCCGGTGGGGCAGGTCGCGGATCAGTGACGCGAGGTCGGCGATGTCCTCGGCGCCGAGGCCACCGGCGGGCTCGTCGAGCAGGAGCAGCCGGGGCCGCGCGGCGAGGGCACGGGCCAGCGCGACCCGCTGACGTACGGCGAAGGGCAGGGTCTGCGGCACGGCGTCGGCGTGTGCCGCGATGCCGAGGTCCCCGAGGATGTCGAGGGCCTGCCGGCGCAACCGGCGCTCGTCCCGGTCGCTGGGGGGCAGGCCGAACACGGCGGACAGGAACCCGGCACGGGCCGCCGCCGAGGCCCCGGTCATGACGTTCTCCAGCACCGTGAGCCCGGCGAACAGGCCGGTGCCCTGGAGGGTGCGGGCGATGCCGAGCCGGGTCAGCCGGTGCGGCCGTGGCCGCAGCGGTCGCCCGTCGAAGGTCAGCGAGCCGCTGTCCGCCGGGACGAACCCGCAGACCACGTTGAACAGGGTGGTCTTGCCTGCCCCGTTGGGTCCGATCACGCCGACCACCTGCCGGGGTTGCACCCGCAGCGAGACGTCGTCGAGCGCGGTGAGGCCACCGAAGCGCACTCCGATGTGGTGCAGTGCGAGGCCTTGATCCATCGCCTTCCCTCGGATCGGCGGGATACTATTTACACTGGGAGTGTACTTTTCTTGGAACTCGGGTCAATACCCTTGATGTCCACTAACGACCGACGACAGGGCGGCCGGCGGGGAGACAGCGGCAGGCGGCCGACGACGGCACGGTGATGGGGCGGCCACCCACAGGCGGCCGCCCCGGTCGGCGATCAGGCATGCGGACAGGTGTCGCGGTACTCCTCGATGGCGAGGCCACTCGGTCCCGGGCAGAGGAACTGCTCGTAGCGGGTGTCGTTGTCGACGAACCGCTTGAGCCACGCCACCGCCTGCTTGGCCATCGGCGTGTTGGTGGTCTGCGGGAAGAAGTGGTCCTCCCCGTTCAACTCCAGGTACGCCTTCTCGGCCGAGGCCGGAATGCTGTTGTAGAACGGCTCGGAGTGCGACGAGACGGAGGCGATGCTGTCGTACTCACCACCGACGATCAAAGTCGGCACCCGCAGCTCCGACCAGCTCTTGTCCAGGTTCCACGGGGCCAGCGGCACGGCGGCCTGCAGGGACGGGCGGTCCGAGGCGGCCTCCAGGCTGCCACCGCCGCCCATCGAGTGGCCGGCCACCGCGAGCCTCGCGCCGTCGATCCGGGTACGGACGGAACTCCGGTCCACCAGGTAGTCGAGCGCGGCCAGCAACTGCCGGCCACGGCTGTCCGGCTGGTCGAAGATGGAGTTCGTCTCGATCCCGATGACGACGAAACCGTGCGAGGCGATGCGCGGACCGAGCCAGCTCAGGCTGGACCAGCGGGCGGTGTAGCCGGGCGAGATGGCGACGGCGCCGAACGTGCCCTCGCTGGTGCTGGTCGGGTAGTAGATGGTGCCACCGCCGAAGCCGGTGACGCTGAGCGAGGAGACGCTGTACGAGGATGTCGCGAACGGGCCCCGGCTGGCCTCCAGGCTCGCGTTGGTCGGGGCGGGGCCCCGCTCGTACGGGTTGTCCGCGGCCTGCGCGGCGGGCGAGCCGGCGACGACCGCGCCGGCGGCGAGGATGCCGGTCAGCACCAGGCCGGCCAGGGTACGGGCGGTGGAGCGGATGGGGGTGGGTGATCGCACGTCGGGTACTCCCTACCACGTCGGGGGTTCTATCGACATGCGTCAGTTTTCGGCGGGGATCGGTTCCGCCGCATCGGTGAAATCACCAGTCCCGGCCGGTCACTAGGGCACCCGCAGCCGGTAGCCCCGTTTGATCACCGTTTCGACGTACCGGGATGAGCCGAGCGCGGCCCGCAGCCGTACCACCGCCATGTCCACGGCATGGTTGTCGGCGGCCCGGGGCAGGGCCGTGGCGAGGTCCGCCCGGGAGATCACCGCTCCGGGACGCTCGGCCAGCGCGGCGAGGATCGCCATGGTGGCCGGGGCGAGAACGCGGACGTCGCCGTCAACGAGCACCGCGTGTCCCCGCAGTTCGAGTTCGATGCCCGCAACGGACAGCCGCTGGGCACGCCGTGGCAGTTCCTCGGTGACGACCCGGACCAGGGCACCCAGCCGGGCCCGGTCCGGCACCAGCGCGGGCACCCCGGCGGCGCGCAGCGGGGCCGCGGTCACCGGCCCGACGCAGGCGGCCAGCACCCGGTCGGTGAACAGGTCCGTGGGACTCATGCCGGCCACGTCCAGCAGCATCCGCACCGCCGGCGCGCTGGTGAACGTGACGGCGTCCACCTGACCGGTGACGATCTGCCCCACCAACCGGCGCACCGGGGCGATGTCACCGGGTGCCGTCCACCGATAGACAGGCACCTCCACCACCTCCGCGCCCGCTGTGCGGAGAGCCGACACGAAATCCTCCTGCGGGCCGCCGTGCAGTTGGACGGCGATCCGCCGCCCCGCGACCCCCTCCTCGACGAGTTCGCGCAGGATCTCCTCGCACGACTCGGTCGGTGCCGCCCACTCCTCGCTCAGTCCGGCAGCCCGGATCGCACCGCACGGCTTGGCCCCCCGGGCGAGGATCCGGGCACTGCCCAGCCGCCCCCGCAGCGGCTCGGCGACGCCCCAGCCCTCGGCCGCCTCCAGCCAGCCCCGGAAACCGATGCCGGTGGTGACCACGACGATGTCCGGTGGGCGGCGCAACAGCCTCTCGGTGGCAGACCGCAGGGCCGTGTCGTCGCGCAGCGGGACGATCGTGATGGTCGGCGCGTTGACGACCCGGGCACCGCGCCGCTCCAGCAGGGCCCGCAACTCGGCGTTGCGACGCTCGGCGGTGACCGCCACCGTGAACCCGGTCAGCGGCGCCGGACCGGTCGCCGACGGGCCGGCGGCGGTCATCGGAGCGCCACCTCCACCAGGCCGTCGCGGACCCTCGCCCGATACACCGGCACGGTGACGTCGGGAACGTCCAGGCATCTCCCGGTGTCCAGGTCGTACGCCTGTTTGTGCATCGGCGAGGCGACCACCGGACGTTCGCCCCGGGTGCCGACGACTCCCCGGGACAGCACGTACGCGCCGCAGAGCGGGTCCCGGTTGCCGATCGCCCGTACGCCGTCGTCGTGCAGCCGGAAGACGGCGACCTGGACGCCGTCGAGCAGGGCGGCGACGCCCCGTTCGGGCAGCAGGTCGGCGAGCCGGCAGACGGCCGTCCAGTCAGCCTGCGGTCGTCCGGGCGGCCGGGCCGCGCGGCCCACCACGGTCATCGCCGCACCCCCGG
Organism: Plantactinospora sp. GCM10030261; assembly: GCF_042666615.1. Classification (NCBI taxonomy): domain Bacteria; kingdom Bacillati; phylum Actinomycetota; class Actinomycetes; order Micromonosporales; family Micromonosporaceae; genus Plantactinospora; species Plantactinospora sp. GCM10030261. The sequence continues at coordinate 21,709 of NZ_JBHTDD010000007.1, read as the reverse complement.
CGCCTCGGGGGCGGCCGGACCGGGCACCGCCGGTGCCTCGGGGGTGACCGGGCCGGACACCGGCATTCCGAGGCTGACCGGCCCGACGGCCGGCACCGGTTGCTCGCGTTCCACGGTGAACGAGATGGACGGGTCGGGAGTGCCGGGCTGGTTGACGAACGAGACGAACCGGCGCAGCTTCTCCGGATCGTCGAGCACCGCCCGCCATTCGTCACGGTAGGCACCGACGTGGCGGGCCATCGCCTCGTCGAGGTCGGCGCAGATGCCGAGGCTGTCGTCGACGATCACCGCGCGCAGGTGGTCGAGGCCACCGTCCAGCGACTCCAACCAGGTGGACGTGCGTTGCAGCCGGTCCGCGGTACGGATGTAGTACATCAGGTAGCGGTCGATGGTGCGGACCAGCGCGTCGGTGTCCAGGTCGGTGTGGAACAGTTCGGCGTGCCGGGGCCGGAACCCGCCGTTGCCGCCCAGGTAGAGATTCCACCCGGTCTCGGTGGCGATCACACCGAAGTCCTTACTCCGCGCCTCGGCGCACTCCCGGGCGCAGCCCGACACCGCCGCCTTTATCTTGTGTGGTGAACGCAGGCCGCGATAGCGCAGTTCGAGGGCGATGGCCAGGCCGACCGAGTCCTGCACGCCGTACCGGCACCAGGTGGAGCCGACGCAGGACTTCACCGTGCGCAGCGCCTTGCCGTACGCGTGCCCGGACTCGAATCCCGCGTCGACCAGCCGGCGCCAGATGGCCGGGAGCTGCTCGACCCGGGCGCCGAACAGATCTATCCGCTGCCCTCCGGTGATCTTGGTGTAGAGCCCGAAGTCCCGGGCCACCTCGCCGATCACGATGAGCCGGTCCGGGGTGATCTCCCCGCCCGGAATCCGGGGCACCACCGAGTAGCTGCCGTCCCGCTGGATGTTGGCCAGGAAGTGGTCGTTGGTGTCCTGCAACGCGGCCTGCTCCCCGTCGAGGATGTGACCGGTGCCCAGCGACGCGAGGATCGAGGCCACCACGGGCTTGCAGATGTCGCACCCCCGCCCGGTGCCGTAGCCGGCGACCAGCTCGGAGAACGTCCCGATGCCGCGCACCCGGACCAGGTCGAACAGCTCCTGGCGGGAGTGGCCGAAGTGCTCGCACAACGCGGTGGACCGGGCGACGCCGGCCTCGTCGAGCAGGGTGCGCAGCAGCGGCACGCAGGACCCGCAGGTGGTGCCGGCCCGGGTGCACGCCTTGAGACAACCGACGTCGGTGCAGCCGCCGCCGATCGCCGACACGACCTCGTCCTTGGTGACGGCGTTGCAGCTGCACACCTGCGCCGAGCCGGGAAGCGTCCCGGCCGGCGCGCCGGCCGACAGGAAGTCGGCGAGCTTACCGGGCACCGGCCCGCCGACGGCCGGACGCAGGGTCGGGTACGCCGAGACGTCGCCGACCAGGATCCCGCCGAGCAGCGTCCGCGCGTCGTCGGTGAGCACCAGCTTGGCGTAGATGCCGCTGGCCGGGTCGGCGTACACCACGTCGAGCGGACCCGTGGTGGCACCGAAGCTGCCCACGTCGACGCCGAGCAGTTTCAGCTTGGTCGAGGTGTCCGCCCCGCCGAACCGGGCCGCGCCGCCCAGCAGCCGGTCCGCCACCACGTCCGCCATGGCGTAGCCGGGAGCCACCAGCCCGTAGCAGCGGCCGTCCACCGCCGCGCACTCCCCCACCGCGTAGATCCGTTCGTCGGAGGTGCGGCAGGTGTCGTCGACCAGCACGCCGCCGCGTTCCCCGACCGCCAGACCGGCCGCCCGGGCCAGTTCATCCCGGGGTCGCACGCCGGCCGCGAAGACCACCACGTCGGTGTCGAGCACGAGTTCGCCCGCGGTGTCCAGACGCAACCGCCCATCGTGCTCGGCGATCGCGGTCACGCCGGTGCCGCAGTGCACCGCGATGCCCAGTTCCTCGATCCGGCGCCGCAGCATGCCGCCGCCACCCTCGTCGACCTGCATCGGCATCAGGTGCGGGGCGAACTCCACCACGGAGGTACGCAGGCCGAGCAGACGCAACGCGTTCGCCGCCTCCAGGCCGAGCAGGCCACCACCGACCACCGTGCCGTCAGTCCGGCCGGCGGCGTGGTCCCGCAACGCCGCCAGGTCGTCAAGCGTCCGGTAGACGAAGCATCCGGGGCTGTCCGTGCCGGGCACCGGCGGCACGAACGCCCGCGAGCCGGTGGCCAGCACCAGGACGTCGTACGGATAGGCACCGGCCGCCGTGTGGACGACCCGGGCGGCGCGATCGACGGCGGTGGCCGGCTCACCGAGCCGCAGGTCCACCCCGGCCGGTACGCCGGGCGGCGCGAGGGTCAGCTCGTCGACGCTCACCCCCTCGAACCAGGCCGACAGGCGCACCCGGTCGTACGCGCGCCGGTTCTCCTCCGCGAGCACGGTCACCGACCACCGCCGGTCGCTGTCCCGTGCGGCGAGCGACTCGATGAGCCGCTGCCCCACCATGCCGTTCCCGAGCACCACCAGTTTCATGGGCTTCCCTCCTCGGATTCCGCCGCGGCCAGCCAGTCGACGATGCCGGTGACCGCGTCCCGGCAACCTCCGCAACCGGTGGTGGCGCGGGTGGTGGTGACGATCTCCGGCACGGTGCGGGCGCCGTCCCGCCAGCGATCGGTGATCGCCGCCTTGGTCACGGAGTTGCACCGGCAGACCAGCGCCTGCGCGGGCAGGAACGCGGGCGACTCGGACCGGGCCGGTTGGACCGCGCCGAACGACCGGCCGAGCAGCAGCGACCGCCGGTCCTCGGGCACCTCGGCGTCCCGGTCGAACAGCTGCACGACCGTGCCCACGCTCGGGTTGTCGCCGAGCAGCACGGCGCCGGCCAGCCGGTCGTCCCGGATCACCAGCCGGGCGTACGTGCCGCGGGCCGGGTCGGCGAAGCTGACCACCTCGGCGTCCGGATGATCGGCCACCGAACCCATCGCGGCGACGTCGAGTCCGGTCGCCTTGAGCCGGATGACCGGTCGGGTGCCCCGGTAGCAGGTGGTCGCGCCGGTGAGCCGGTCGGCGACCGTGTCGGCCTGCTCCCAGGCCGGCGCGACCAGCCCGTACACCGTGCCATCGTGCTCGGCGCAGTCGCCGATCGCCCAGACGTGTGGATCGCTGGTGCGCAGCGCGTGGTCCACCAGCACACCGCGGCGCACGGCGATGCCGGCCGCCGCGGCGAGATCGGTGTCCGGGCGGGCCCCGCAGGCCAGCACGAGCAGGTCGGCCGGGATGGTGGTGCCGTCGGCCAGGTCGAGACCGGCGCCGGTCCACCGGAGGGCGCGGGCGCCGAGCCGCACCGCGACGCCGAGCCCGTCGAGGGTCCGGGCGAGCACCTCGGCGCCGCCGGCGTCGAGCTGCCGGTCCATCAGGTGTGGTCCGGCGTGCACGACGGTGACGGCCAGGCCCCGACCGGCGAGTCCGCGAGCCGTCTCCAGGCCGAGCAGTCCGCCGCCGAGCACGATCGCGGCCCGGGCGGTGGCGGCGCCGGCCACGATGGCCCGGCAGTCGTCGAGCGTGCGGAAGGCGCGCACGGTGGGCGCGTCCAACCCGGGCAGTGCCGGGTACACCGCGCGTGCCCCGGTGGCGAGCACGAGGGCGTCGTACTCCACCACCTCGTCGGGGGTGATCACCAGGCGGCGGTCCGGGTCGATGGCGGTGACCCGCACGCCGAGCCGGACGTCCATACCGGCCGGCGGCCCGGTCATCGCCAGGTCCTCCTCGGCCGCCCGGCCGGCCAGCAACGTGGACAGCATGATCCGGTTGTACGGCGGGTGGCGTTCAGCGCCGAAGACGGTGACCTTGACGTCCCGGTCGCGGGCGTGCAGGTCGCTGGCGACCCGGCTGCCCGCCATGCCGCAGCCGATAACGATCGCCTTCACCTCGCCACCCTGAGGTTGCAGGCGGAGAGCTTGAACTCCGGCATCCGGGAGACCGGGTCGAGGGCGTCGCCGGTGAGCGTGTTGGCCCGCGCCACACCGGCGTAGTGGAACGGCATGAATACGGTGTCCGGGCGGATGGTGCCGCTGACCCGGGCCGGCGCGGTGACGGTGCCCCGGCGGGTGCTGACCGCGACCGGATCGCCGTCGGTGACGCCGAGCCGGGTGGCGAGGTCAGTGTGCAGCTCCACGAACGGCTGTCCGGGCAGTGCGCTGATCCGACGGGTCTGGGCGCCGGACTGGTACTGGGTGAGTTCCCGCCCGGTGGTCAGGTACAGCGGATAGTCGGCGTCGGGCAGTTCGCCGGGCGGCCGGTGGTCGACCGCCACGAAGCGGGCCCGGCCGTCCGGCGTGGCGAACCGGTCGAGGAACATCCGTGGGGTGCCTGGATGGTCGACCGTGGGGCACGGCCAGAAGACCCCGCCCTCGGTGTCGATCCGCTGGTAGCTGATGCCCGCGTAGTCGGCCGGACCGCCGGCACTGGCGCGCCGCAGTTCGGCGAACACCTCCTCGGGTTCGGCGCTGGTCGGCGCGCCGAGCCGGCCGGACAGCTCGGCCAGCACTGCGAGGTCGGTACGCACCCGCGGCGGTGGCGGCCGCAACCGGCGCCGGCGGATCACCCGGCCCTCCAGGTTGGTCATCGTCCCGTCCTCCTCCGCCCACTGGGCGACGGGCAGCACCACGTCGGCCAGCTCGGCGGTCTCGGAGCGAACGACGTCGGCCACCACCAGCAGGTCCAGCGCGCGCAGCCGGTCGGACACGGTGGCGGCTCGGGGGGCGGACACCACCGGGTTGGAGCCGAACACCAGCAGTCCGCGCGGCCCGCCCTCGGTGCCCAGCGCGCTGAGCAATTCGTACGCCGATAGGCCGGGCCCGGGTATGTCGTCCGGCGGGATCCCCCAGACGGTGGCCAGGTGGGCGCGGGCCGCCGGATCGTCGATGCGCCGGTAACCGGGAAGCTGGTCGGCCTTCTGACCGTGCTCCCGACCGCCCTGGCCGTTGCCCTGGCCGGTGAGGCAGCCGTAGCCGGAGCCGGGCCGTCCGGGTAGCCCGAGGGCGAGCGCCAGGTTGATGAACGCGGAGACGGTGTCGGTGCCGGTGCTGTGCTGCTCCGCGCCCCGGGCGGTGAGCACCACGGCCCGCTCGGCGCCGGCCAGCAGCCGCACGGTCGCGTACAGGTCGGCGACCGGAACCCCGGTGATCCGTTCCACCCGGCCCGGCCACCACTGCGTGGCCAGCCGCCGGACGGCGTCGAATCCGGTGGTGCGGGCGGCAACGTATCCGGTGTCGACGCGCCCCTCGACGATGGCCACGTGCAGCAGCCCGTGGGCCAGCGCGAGGTCGGTGCCGGGCGTCGGTTGCAGGTGCAGGGCGGCGAGCCGGGCGGTCGCGGTGGCCCGCGGATCCACCACCACGAGCCGGCTGCCGGCCAGGTGTCGGACGAACGGCGGCATGGTCTCGGCCGGGTTGGCGCCGACCAGCAGCACCGCGTCGGCCGCTGCGATGTCGCCGACCGGGAACGGCAGCCCGCGGTCGAGCCCGAACGCCCGGAGGCCGGCGGCGGCGGCCGAGGACATGCAGAACCGACCGTTGTAGTCGATGCTGCGGGTACGCAGGGCCACCCGGGCGAAGCGGCCCAGCGCGTACGCCTTCTCGTTGGTGAGACCGCCGCCGCCGAACACGGCGACGGCGTCCCGCCCGTACCGTCGTTGGATCTCTCCGATGGCGGTGACGATCCGGTCGATCGCCTCCTCCCACCGGGCCGGCCGCAGCCGACCGGCGACGCGGATCAGCGGGGTGGTCAACCGCTCGGGGTGGGTGAGCAGGTCGGTGGCCGTCCATCCCTTCTGGCACAACCCGCCTCGGTTGGTCGGGAAGTCACGAGCCGCCACCGCCACCCGGTCACCGCCGGCCGGCCGCAGCGTCATGGCGCACTGCAAGGCGCAGTACGGGCAGTGGGTGTCCGCTGACTCCACGTCGACGATGCTCTTCATCCGTGGTTTCCTCCCGCGCAAGGGCGTGTTACGGGTACGCAAAACGACGATCACGTCGGGTGCCGGCGACCGTGACGGGCGGCGGTCGGCCGTCAGACCGCCGCCTCGGCCAGGCTGGGGGCTACCCGGTGCAGGACGGTGCGCAGGTAGTACCACCAGGTGACGGCGACGCACGCGGCGTAGCCGGCGAGGAAGGTGAGCAGCGCGGCCTCGATCGAGCCGGTCTGCGCGATCGACATGCCGAACCCGCGGGGAATGAGGAACCCGCCGAGCGCGCCGACCGCCGACGCCAGGCCGATCACGGCGGCCGCCTCGGTGCGGCCCCGAGCCACCGCCTCGGGGGTATCGCCGAGGCGTCGCACGGCCCGGACCCGGAAGATCGCGGGAATCATCCGGTACGTCGAGCCGTTGCCGACCCCGCTGGCGACGAAGAGCACCAGGAACGCGGTGAGGAACGGGCCGAACCGCTGGACCGTCAGGGCGGCCAGCACGCCGACGACGCCGCCGGCCATCACCAGGAAGGTCACCGCGGTGACCCGGGCACCGCCGAACCGGTCGGCCAACCAGCCACCGAGCGGGCGGGACGCCGACCCGACCAGCGGACCGAGCGCGGCGTACAGCACGCCACCGGAGGCGGGGAACTCCGACCGGATCAGCAGCGGCAGGGCCGCCGAGTAGCCGATGAACGAGCCGAACGTGCCGATGTAGAGACCGGACATCACCCAGGTGTGCCGGTCCCGCAGCACCGTCGCCTGCCGGCGCAGGGGGGCCCGGGACACGCTGAGGTTGTCCATGAACAGGGCCGCGCAGACCGTGGCGACAAGCACCGGCAGCAGCCACAGCAGCGGCGCGTTCACCAGGTGCGGGCCGTCGCCCGTGGTGCCGAGCAGGGCCACCCCGACGACCAGTGGGACGGCGAACTGCACGACGGCGACACCGAGGTTGCCGCCAGCCGCGTTGAGGCCGAGCACGAAACCCTTGCGCCGCTCCGGGTAGAAGTACGAGATGTTCGCCATCGACGAGGCGAAGTTGCCGCCACCGAGGCCGGCGGTCGTCGCCGCGGCGGCGAACATCCAGTACGGCGTGCCGGGGTTCAGCACACAGGCCGCCATCAGCCCGATCGGCAGCAGGAGCAGCGCGGACGACACGGCGGTCCAGTTCCGGCCGCCGAACCGGGCGACCGCGAGGGTGTACGGGACGCGCATCGCCGCGCCGACCAGGTTGGGCAGCGCGACCAGCCAGAAGAGTTGGTCGACGGAGAACCGGAAGCCGGCGGCCGGCAGGCTCACCGCGACGGCGCTCCACAGCAGCCAGACGGAGAAGCCGAGGTGTTCCACGACGATCGACCAGACGAGGTTGCGACGGGCAACCCGGTGGCCCGTGGTCGCCCAGAACCGTTCGTCCTCCGGCTCCCAGTGGTTGATCCAGCGTCCGCTGGCGATGGTGGATGTGGGTGCCTCGACGGGCAGCGTGGCTGTCATGCCGGTACGGTCGGCAGCCCCCGTTGCGGGGTGGTGACCGGCGGCGTGGCGATGGTGTGAATTGGTGGTCACCGCGATCCGGGCGGCGCTGTGATGGCTGTCGAATTTCGACGCCGTATCTGTTGCGGGGGGTCCGGGAGTCTGGGAAGCTCCTCTTGGGAGCGCTCCCGTGTCAGGGCGAACGCACGGGTCCCGCGAGACGAACGACCGGACCGGGGTGGGCCACCGGTTCGCGACTCATCCCCCGCACTCCCCGTGGCCAGGCGCCCGCGACCCGACCCGCCGGATCACCCGATCCGGCGTTCGGATCAGCGGCCCGCCCGCCCCCGTACCCGGATTGAGACTCCCATGACCACAGTTCCCCCACGGTTGCGGCGCCACCTGGTCGCCGCCGCCGCCGTCGTGGCGGTGGCGGCCGCCGCGACGGCGGCGCTGCCCACCGCGAACGCCATGGCGGCCACCGGCTGCGCCGTCACCTACACCACCAACTCCTGGTCCGGCGGGTTCACCGCCAACATCACCATCACGAACCTCGGTGACCCGATCAACGGCTGGACCCTCGGCTGGACCTTCCCCAACAGCAGCCAGCGGGTGCAGCAGGGCTGGTCGGCCAGCTACAGCCAGAGCGGCTCGGTCGTCACGGCGCAGAACGTCGGCTACAACGGTTCCCTGGCCACCAATGCCAGCACCAGCATCGGCTTCAACGGCAGTTGGGCGGGCAGCAATCCGAACCCGACATCGTTCACTCTCAACGGCACGGTCTGCACCGGGTCGGTCACCCCGACCGATCCGCCGACGGATCCGCCAACCACCACTCCCCCGCCACCCACCGGCACGACACCGGTGGCCATCAACGGCCAGCTGCGGGTGTGCGGGGTGAACCTGTGCAACGCCTACGGCCGGCCGATCCAGTTGCGCGGGATGAGCACGCACGGACTCCAGTGGTTCTCCCAGTGCTACAACGACGCCTCGCTGGACGCGCTCGCCACCGACTGGCTGGCCGACCTGTTGCGGATCTCGATGTACGTGCAGGAGGACGGCTACGAGACCGACCCCGCCGGATTCACCAACCGGGTCAACACGCTCGTCGAGGAGGCCACCGAACGGGGCCTGTACGCGATGATCGACTTCCATACCCTGACGCCGGGTGACCCGATGTACAACCTGGACCGGGCCAAGACGTTCTTCGCCGCGGTGTCGGCCCGCCACGCCAACAAGAACAACGTGATCTACGAGATCACCAACGAGCCCAACGGGGTCAGTTGGAGCACCATCAAGAACTACGCCGAGCAGGTCATCCCGGTGATCCGGGCCAACGACCCGGACGCGATCGTGGTCGTCGGCACCCGGGCCTGGTCGTCGCTCGGCGTCTCGGAGGGCGGCAACTCCACCGAGGTGATCAACAACCCGGTGAACGCGAGCAACATCATGTACGCGTTCCACTTCTACGCCGCCTCGCACAAGGACAACTACCGGGCCGAGTTGGAGCGCGCCGCCGCCCGGCTGCCCATGTTCGTCACCGAGTTCGGCACGGTGACCTACACCGGCGGTGGCGCCGTCGACGTGGCCAGCAGCAACGCCTGGCTGGACCTGCTCGACCGCTTGAAGATCAGCTACGCGAACTGGACCTTCTCGGATGCCAACGAGGGCAGCGCCGCCTTCCGCCCGAACACCTGTTACGGCGGCACGTACACCGGCACGGGCGTGCTTACCGAGTCCGGAAACCTGATGCGCAGCCGCATCCGCACCCCGGACAACTTCCCCACGAGCTGATTGCCCACCCACCGACGAGGTCGCGGTGGCGTCCCGTGGCCGGGACGCCACCGCGACTCCAATTGAAACTTGTCGATTATTCTGGCAGTCTGGCCAGCGGGAGCGGTCGCGACGCGCGACCCGCCGGGAGACGGGCACCCCGGCAGTCCGGGCAGACCTGCCGACCTCATTTCCCGGAGGGCTCCATGTCCACCCCACTCCGTGCCCGTCCCCTTCCGCGGCTCGCCTGGCTGGCCGCGCTGGGCGCGGCACTCATCGTGCTGCTCGCCGCCGGCGTGGCGGCGGTGCTGTCCAAACCGGCGTCGGCACACGGTTCCGTGATCGACCCGGCGACCCGCAACTACGGCTGCTGGCAACGCTGGGGAGGCGACTTCCAGAACCCGGCGATGGCCACCGAGGACCCGATGTGCTGGCAGGCCTGGCAGGCCGATCCGCAGGCCATGTGGAACTGGAACGGCCTCTACCGCGACGGTGTGGGCGGCAATCCGCAGGCCGTGATTCCGGACGGTCAACTGTGCAGCGGCGGCCGGACCCAGAACGGACGCTACAACGCGCTCGACACCGTCGGGGCGTGGCAGACCACCCCCCTGTCGAACAACTTCCGGATCAAGCTGTTCGACCAGGCCAGCCACGGCGCCGACTGGATCCGGGTGTACGTCACCAAGCAGGGCTTCAACCCGCTGACCCAGCCGCTCGGCTGGGGCAACCTGGACCTTGTCGGCCAGATCGGCAACACGCCCGCCGCTCAGTGGACGCCGGAAACCGGCGGCGTCTCCATCCAGGTGCCGGGCGCCGCGCCGGGCCGCACCGGCCGGCACATCGTGTTCACGGTCTGGCAGGCCAGCCACATGGATCAGTCGTACTACCTGTGCAGTGACGTCACCTTCGGCGGCGGGGAACCCGACCCGGACCCGACCACGCCGTCACCCGACCCGACGACCCCGTCGCCCGACCCGACCACACCCACCCCGGCGCCGGGTGGCTGCTCCGCCACCTACCAGGTCACCGGGCAGTGGACCGGCGGCTTCCAGGGCGAGGTCACGGTGACGGCCGGCAACTCCGCCATCCGTGGCTGGACCGTTCGCTGGACGTACGCGAACGGGCAGCAGATCAGTTCGTCCTGGAGCGCCACGGTCTCGGCGAGTGGATCGGCGGTGACCGCGACGAACGTGGGCTACAACGGAACCCTCGGCGCCGGAGCGAGCACCACATTCGGCTTCCTGGGCTCCTGGAACGGCAGCAACCCGGCACCGGCGGTCACCTGCACCGCGACCACCTGAACAACGGGCGTTCCCACCTCGGCCGGGCGGTGGCTCCACCGCCCGGCCGGCGCGCGGGTGATGCCCCGGCCGGCGCGCCGGGGGTCCACTCCCCGGCCGGGCGTGCGGGCCGCGCTCAGGTCAGCCGGACGGAGAGGCCCTTGCCGCCGAACTCCGCGCAGACGAAGACGGGCTCCCGCTCGGAACTGAGCGCCTCGTCGTACACGTAACCGATCTCGGCGAACGCGGTGAGATCGCGGGCCCGCTCGGTGACCAGCCACCGGGCGAAGGCGCCTCGGGCGATCTTCGCGTGCACGACCACGAACTTCGGCTGCCCCGACTTCGGATCGACGGTCAGGAACTTCGGCGCCACGACGCGCTCCGCCGCCACATGTCGGGTGACGGTTCTGCTGTACTCGACGGCGGCCAGGTTGACTATTGGACCCTCGGTCGGCAACTGCTCGGCGATCGACGCGCCCCAGAACTGGTACAGGTTCAGGCCCGGCAGGCGGTACCCCATCTCCAGACGGTACGGCTGGATGCCGTCGAACGGCCGCAGGATCCCGTACAGCCCGGACAGGATCCGGATGTGGTCATCGGCGTACCGGCGCTCGGCTGGGCCGAACGCGTCGACGCGCAGACCGCTGTAGATGTCCCCGACGAAGGTCTCGGCCGCCGGGGTACCCGGCTCCGGCGTCCAGGCCGCGTACTGGTCCCTGGTCTTCGCCGCGAGGTCGGCCGAGACGGCCATGACACGCGACAGCTGTGCCGGGGTGAGCGCCCGCAGCCGCTCGACCAGTTCGGCCGCGCGGTCGACGAGGACCGGCGTGCCGGTGGGCCGCGTGCCGGATGACGGCGGCCGCATGGTCTTGGAGCTGTGCAGCAGGATGATCACCCGGACATTGTGGCAGCATCGACCGGCTCCCGGCCCCGGCCGGGAGCCCCACACGTCGCCTCCTCGTGCGGGAGCCCACGCGCCGCCTCCCGCGCCGGCTGGGGCGCGGGAGACGGCGGTACCCGCGGTCAGGACGTGCCGGCCGACCGTCCGTCCGGCGCCGGCTCGCCGCCGTCCGCGGCGGCCTTGCCGACCCGGCTGTGCCGGCGGCCGTAGAGGAAGTACACGACGAACCCGAGCGCCATCCAGGCGAGGAACCGCAGCCAGGTCTCGACGGTCAGGAACATCATCAGCATCACGCAGGTGAGCACCGCGAGGATCGGGATCACCGGCATCCACGGCACCCGGAACCCGCGACGCAGATCCGGCCGGGTCCGGCGGAGGATGATCACCGCGGCCGAGACCAGGGCGAACGCGAACAGGGTGCCGATGTTGACCAGCTCGGCGAGTTCCTCCAGCGGGATGAAGCCGGCGAGCGCGGCCACCAGCAGACCCACGATGATGGTGATCCGGTACGGGGTGCCGAACCGCGGGTGCACCCGGCTCAGCCACCGCGGCAGCAGCCCGTCTCGACTCATCGCGAACGCCACCCGGCTCTGCCCCATCATGAGGATCATGACGACGGTGGTCAGCCCGGCCAGCGCCCCGACGGTGATCAGGTTGGCGACGAACGGCTGTCCCACAGCCTGGAACGCGGCCGCGAGCGGTGCCTCGGTGTCCAGCTCGGCGTAGTTCTGCATGCCCACCACGACAAGCGAGACGGCGACGTAGAGCGCGGTGCAGATGGCGAGCGAGCCGAGGATGCCGCGCGGCATGTCCCGCTGCGGGAGCTTGGTCTCCTCGGCCGCGGTGGCCACGATGTCGAACCCGATGAACGCGAAGAACACCAGCGCCCCGGCCGCGAAGATGCCGCTGATGCCGAAGTTGGCCGGCGCCTGCCCGAAGATCGCTTCCAGCAGTGTCGCGTCGACGCCCGAGCCACCGTCCGTCGGCTCGGACGGCGGGACGAACGGGGTGTAGTTCGAGCCCTTCACGAAGAACGCCCCGATGATGATCACGGCGAGGACCACGGCCACCTTGATGGTGACGATGACGGCGTTCACCCGCGAGGAGATCTTGATGCCGCCGACCAGGACGGCGGTGAGGATCAGCACGATGAGCGTGGCGGGCAGGTTGAACGCGCCGTCCTCACCGCCGGCGAGCGCGGCCGGGAGCGTTATCCCGAGGGTTTCCAGGAACACCGCGAAGTACTGCGACCAGCCCACCGCCACCGTCGCGCCGGCCAGGATGAATTCGAGGGCCAGGTCCCACCCGATGATCCAGGCGACCAGCTCGCCGAGCGCCGCGTACGAGAAGGTGTAGGCGCTGCCCGCCACCGGCACGGTGGACGCGAACTCCGCGTAGCAGAGCGCCGCCAACGCGCAGGCGATGCCGGCCACGACGAAGGACACCGCGACGGCCGGGCCGGCCGTCTGGTTGGCGGCCACACCGGTAAGCACGAAGATGCCGGTACCGATGATGACGCCGATGCCGAACACGGTCAGGTCGAGGCCGGACAACTCCCGACGGAGTTGATGCTCGGGCTCCTCGGTATCCCGAATCGACTGTTCGACCGATTTCGTCCTGAACAGGCTCACGGGACCTCACCTCACCGTCTCGGAAAGACCTGACCTGCCGGGTTACCAACTGTCCAGAACGCCAGCGGGGTAAACCTGAGGTCGGATCAGGGTTCGGTCTCCGGCGTCCCGAGGGCGCTGAAGATCGCCAGTGCCCGGTTACGGCAGGTCGTCCGGTGGCTTCCCGTGCGGCTCAACACCAACAACGCCTGAGCCGCACCGTAGCGGTGCCCGGTGTCGCGGTGGCTGGCGACCGCGTGGCGGGCCAGGTCGGCGGCCGGTTCCGGCGCTCCGGCGGTCAGCTCGCAGGCCGCCCAGACGGTCAGGGCGCGACCGCCGACGACCCGATAGCCGTAGCGGGCGGCGAGGGCGTGCGCCTGACGGGTGTAGCGCCGCCCGTCGTCGGTACGGCCGAGCCGCTGATGCGCCTGCCCCAGACCGACCAGGGCGCTCGCCGTGACGTACCGGTCCGTGGTGGCCCGCGCCAGGGCGGTCGCCCGCCCGTACAGGTCGATCGCGGCCTCGTGCCGGTCGATCCGCCCGAGAACGGTCCCCAGCACGGTGAGCGCCTCGGCCATCCCCCCTTTTACTGCCGCTGCGCTGCGCCATCTGGAGAGCCGCCCGGGCGTGCCGTTCGGCCTCCGCGTGGCGCCCCTGGTCCCGTCGTACGGCGGCGAGCCCACGCAGGGCCATCGCGATGGCGTACGAGTTCCCGCAGTCCTCGGCGAGCGCGAGCGCCTCGGTGAGGTGCCCGGTCGCCCGGTGTAACCGCCCAGCTCGTGTTCCACCGTCGCGGTCAGCACCAGCGCGTTGGCCTGGCTCGCCGGGGCGCCGTAGCGACGGTGCAGCACGAGCGCCTCGGCGAGCACATCGACGGCGCCGCTCAGGTCGCCGCGCAGCCGCCGCAGTTCGCCGAGGAGATTGAGGTTCACCGCCCGGGCCGATTCGCGACCGGCAGCCCGATTGAGGCTCAGCGCCCGGGCGACGCTACGGCCGGCCCGGTCCGTCCGGCCGCCGCTCAGCTCCACGCTGGCCCGCAGGTAGAGGGCGGTGGCCTCGCACTCCGCCCAGCCGGCGGCCCGACCGGCGGACGCGGCCCGGGTGTAGCCGGCGGTCGCCGCGCTGGTGTCGCCCAGGGCATGGTTGGCGTGGCCGAGGCTCAACCAGGCGACGGCCAGCGGTCGCGGACCGGATCGCCTGCGCCGCCGACCGGCAGCCCTTCTGATCGCGGCCAGGGTCGGTGCCCCGCCCGGTCGGGGCACCGACCACGCTCAGGCGTGCGGGCCCACGCTGACCGTCCCGACGGTCAGCGTGGGCCTGCCCTCCAGCACCTCGCCCACCCGCTCGACCTGCTCGTCCAGTGCCCGGCGCCGCCGGGCGTCGAGGTCGGCGAGCGGTTCCACGGTGACGTGGATGGCGCGCCCGGACCGACGCTGATGCCACACTCCGGCGACCGTGCCGTCCACCAGCAGTACCGGGTAGTTGCCGGCCTGGCCCCGGGCCAGCGCCCGCTCGGCGGCCGCGCCCGGAAAGACCCGGTCGCGGGGGTGGCAACCGACCGCGTACGCGTCGAAGTAGGGCAGCAGCCGCACCACGTCCACCGGCTCGTCCGGGAAGTCCGTGTCGTCGGCCGCCACCCACCCGGGACGGCCCTCCACCGTCACCGGCGCCAGATCCAGCGATCCGAACAGGTCCGCGGCCCACGATCGGGGGGCCGCCAACCACTGGGCGAACTGTGCCGGGGTGGCCGGCCCGTAGGCGTGCAGATAGGCGTGCACGAGATCGGCCAGCGCGGCCTCGCCTTCCATCGGGGTGAATCCCGGCAGCCAGCGGGTCGGGCTGGTGTGTGTGGTGGCGCGACCGCGGTTCGGTCCATAGCACAGCACGCCGCGCCGGACGGCGACGTCCATGGCGGCGATCCACCGGGGCCACTTGTCCTGGAAGGCCTCCATCACCCGGTCGCCGGCCCACGGTCCGGTGCGGGCCACCACCTGCTCGGTCAGCTCGACGGTGGTCAGTTCCGCGTCGCTCAACGCGTCCGCGATGGCGGCAACCACCTGCTCCACCTGCTCGGCGGTGAGCAGGGCGGCGTGACTCGGCGGGACCGCGGAGCCCGGGATGGCGGACAGCGCCCCGATCCACATCGGCAGGTCGGCGGCCGCGAGCAGGTGCACCGTACCGCGCGGTCCGCGGGTCTTGACCAGCGTGCGGTCCGTCCACAACGTCTCGCGCACGGAGGTACGGGTGACATCCGGCGCCCGCAGCCCCACGGACAGTTCGGCGGCCGACGCGATCTGCGCGTGCGCGCCGCACATCGCGGACACCACCTCCGCGATCGTGGTCGGCGTCGGGGCGGCGGCCACCCCGAGCCCGTGCCGGGCGAGGCGCCGGGCACACACCTGCGCCCAGGTCAGGCGGGTCACCGCGGGTACCCGGGATCGGCTTGCGGGATGTCGGTCCAGAACTCCGTCATACCGACCACCGTAGGGCCGACGTAGGTCAGAACCTGTCCCACCTCGCTGGCCTCCCGCGTGCCATGACCGACCCGGCTGCCCATCTGCTGCGCGGCCACGCCGACACGCCGGAGTGGGATCGGCGGTCCACTGCGGAGCACCGGAGTGTTCCGGCACGGGACGACTGTGTGATCATATTGTGGTCCGTTGAGACCGGCCCGTTCCTCATCCGGGAGGCACCCGTGGCAGACACCGTCCAGCCGGCCGAGGCCGAGCCGTACGCGAAGATCGACACGAGCGTGCCGCACTCGGCGCGGATCTGGAACTACTGGCTGGGCGGCAAGGACAACTTCGAGGTCGACCGGGCCGCCGGTGACCAGGTCAGGCAGGTGTTCCCGGGAATGATCCTGGCGGCGCGCGAGTCTCGGGCGTTCCTCTCCCGGGCGGTGCGGTTCCTCGCCGGCGAGGCGGGCGTCCGCCAGTTCCTCGACGTCGGCACCGGTCTGCCGACGGCCGACAACACGCACGAGGTCGCCCAGCGCACCCGCCCGGACAGCCGGATCGTGTACGTCGACAACGACCCGATGGTGCTGGCCCACGCCCGCGCGTTGCTGGTCAGCACCCCGGAGGGCCTGACCACGTACATCCACGCCGACCTGCACGACCCGGACGAGATCATCAAGCAGGCCCGGGAGATCCTCGACTTCACCGAGCCGGTGGCGGTCATGTTGCTCGGCGTGCTGGGCCACGTCGGCGAGGACGCCGAGGCCAACCGCATCATCCAGACCCTGATGGCCGCCG
Organism: Plantactinospora sp. GCM10030261; assembly: GCF_042666615.1. Taxonomy (NCBI): domain Bacteria; kingdom Bacillati; phylum Actinomycetota; class Actinomycetes; order Micromonosporales; family Micromonosporaceae; genus Plantactinospora; species Plantactinospora sp. GCM10030261. Next base: position 5,478 of record NZ_JBHTDD010000007.1, on the reverse strand, counting down.
CGCCCTCGGACAGTTACCTCGCCATCTCCGACGGCACCGACACCAGTCCCGAGGTCGTCGAGTCACACCGCCAGTACAACGAGAGCGGCGCGCTTCCGTACCATCTGCGCAGCCCCGACCGGATAGCTCGGTTCTTCGATGGTCTGGAGTTGGTCGAGCCGGGGTTGGTGCCGTTCACCCACTGGCGCCCGGACACCGCCGGCACTCCCGCGACCGTGGACGGTTACTGCGGCGTCGGTCGCAAGCGCTGACCAGATCATGTAGTCATCCTTCTTGACGTATCGACGTCCTGTAATTAAATTTCATCCACCGGCATCGAAGTGCTTCGCGGAGGAGGACCGATGCGCAAGCGGTGGCTCAGTCTCTTGATCAGCGGCGTACTCGCCGCGAGCGTCCTCGGCCCCGCGGCTCCCGCGATGGCCGCCCCCACCTTCAAGGTCCCGTTCCCCTGCGGCCAGTCCTGGTCCGGCCAGACCCGCACCAACCACAGCCCGGCGTACGCGGTCGACTTCAACCGCACCGACGACCTCGGCGACCCCGTGGTGGCCAGCGCCCCCGGCACCGTGGACCGGGTCGCCGACCTCGGTGGCACCAGCTACGGCAAGTACGTCCGGATCGACCACGGCGGCGGCTACACGACCTACTACGCGCACCTCAACGGCTTCAACGTCTCCGTCGGCCAGTCGATCGGCTACGGCAAGGTGATCGGCTGGGTGGGCAGCACCGGCGGCTCGACCGGCCCGCACCTGCACTACGAGCAGCGCCTCAACGGCGCCGACATCCAGGTCCGGTTCAACGGCGCGCTCGCCCTCTACTGGGGCACGAGGACCTACACCAGCGACAACGCCTGCTCCTCGTCGACCGGCTCCGGCACCGTGAACACCAGCGGCACCCCGTTGACGGTGCGCTCGGGCCCCGGCACCGGCTACACCGCCGTCGGCACGGTCGCCGACGGCACCCGGGTCACCATCCACTGCCAGACCAGCGGCAGCACCGTCACCGGAACGTATGGCACCAGTTCGATCTGGGACCGGATCGGCAGCGGCCGCTTCATCGCCGACGCGTACGTCTACACCGGTTACGACGGCTACATCCCCGGTGTGCCGCGGTGCTGACCAGGCACGTGGAAAATCGGACCACCGAGATTGGGCAGGGACTCTAGACTCCATGCCATGACGGGGATCAACGCACCGGGCAAGGTACGACTGGCCTCGCGGTTGACCTGGGCGACGGCAGGAGCCGGCCTGCTCCTCATCGTGGCCGGCTCGATCGAGCTGTACTGGTGGGGTACTCCGGACTCGGCCCAGCTGACGGCACTTCTCGCCGACATCGCCCGCCAGGACGGTCCGCCACCACCACCACTGTTGCGAGGCCAGCGGGGCGCGGTCGATCTCATCGTCGTCGGCGTGGCGTGCCTGGCCTTGGCCAGCCTGGCGCCGCTGCTAGCCCAGGGACGCTTGTGGGCGCGCACCGCGGCGTTCATCGCCACGCCCGCGCTATTCCTGTACGGCCTGGTCGGCCTCGGTGGTGACGTGATGTCGTCGCCCGACTTCCCCGGCTACTTCAAGGCGATGGTCCAGGCGCGGCTCGGCGATCTCGTCCCGCAGGTCAAGTCGCTGCTCTACCCCGGCTGGTATTCGTGGCTGGAGGACATCGCGCAGGGCGTGCAGGTCGGGTTGTCACTCGCCTGCCTGATCGCGCTCATCACGGCGACCGTCCTGCACGCGGACTACTTCACCACCAAGAAGACCGACCGCTCCGGGCCGGACGAATGGGCCGAGGCGTTCAGCCGGCTGCACCAGCGGACGGTGGGCGCCGCCGGGCCGGACGGAACCGGCACCGGCGGCTCGATCCGCGGGACTCAGTCGGACACGCGGAGCCGTAGCACCTCACCCTGACCCACCCGGGTGCCGTTGTTGGCGACATATACCGTGCCGTCGGGGGCGACCGCGACTCCGGTCGGGGCGACGAGGTCGGTGGCCAGTTCGGTACGTGATCCGTCCCGTTCCACCCTGGTCAGGGCGCCGGTCGGATCGCCACTGAGCAGGCCGTTCGTGGCGAATTCGAGCACCAGGAGCCGGCCTCGGCGGTCCACGGCGAGGTCGATGATGGAGGTGAAGCCGTCGGCGACGACGGTGCGCCCCCGTCCTGGCGTCACCCGCCACACCTTGGCGCCGCCCACCGGGAACGGAAACCCGGTCAGCTGGCCGACGTACAGCGCCCCGCCGGGGCCCTTCGCCAGCGCCGTCGGCACGGCCTGCATCGGGACGTCCGGTCCGCCGAACGGGTTCGGCGTCGGCGTCGTCGGGAAGACGGCGATTGTGCTGATGCGACCGTCGCGGTCCAGTCGCAGCAGGTCGTTACCGCCCGCGTCGGCCACCACCGCCCCGTCGCCGTCCGCCACGAGGCCGTACGGATTGCTGTCCGGTCCGGTGCCGGGCTGGTCCTGGTCCGGATCGTTGGCGGCCTCGTATCCGGCCAGGTCGGCGAAGGCGCTGGCGCCGGACAGCCCCAGCCTTACGGTCTGGCCGACGAGCGTGCCGGCGGGACCCAACTGGGACCGGCGCGCCGGATCGGTGCCCAGGCCGATGGTGACGAGTGCCCCGGCCTTGGTCAGAGCGATGTCCTGCGGCCCGAAGACCTCGGACTGGTCGGGAGTGCCGAGCGACGGCAGGCCGGTCGCCACCCGCCGCTGGTGGTCTCCCCAGATGGCGGTCACGGCGCCCGTCGCGCCGAGACAGAACGTCTGGTCCTGCGCGCCGACGATGCACGGGCCCTGACCACCGCTGCCGGCCTCGGCGACGAGCACCACACCGCCGGGCTCCACCGTGATGCCCCGGGGGTTGTCGAGTCCGGTCGCTACCACCGTCGGGCGAGCGGCACCGATAGGTGCCGCCTGCGCGCCGGCGGGCGCGGACGCCACCGCGAGCAGCGCGATGGTGGTGACCGTCAGGCTGGAACTGAGGGTGCGACGGGCCATGGGCTTCCCTCCACTGTGGTCGGCTGTCAACTACGTCCGTCGATGACGCTAGTGAGTCGACCGTCCGGCTCCGCGTCGTTGTCGGCTGTCGGACACCGTGCCACGGTCCGCCGGACACCCTGGGCGGGACGTTCCGGCTGCTGCCTGGCGGCGCCGGCCGATCCCGACCGGGATGGTGTCGGTGGTGATGGCGATCAGACCGCGGTGACGGTCCAGTGGTTGTTCGTGCTGGCGTTCGGCGCCCACATGCAGGCCGTGGCACCGACCGTGGTGCTGCCCATGCCGTCGAGCGCGGTGCCGGTGCCACGGTTGACGATCTGGTACCGGCCGTTGCCCAGGCTGGTGAGCCGCCACTGCTGGTTGTTGCCGCCGTTCCAGGCCGCCTGCCGGGCGGGGGCCCCGTTGGCGGCGTTGCCCCAACTGTCGACGACCATGCCGTTGGTGCGGTTGACGATGCGGTGATAGCCGCCGCCGACGTCGACGAGCTGCCACTGCAGGTTCGTGCTGCCGTCGTAACTCCACTGCTTGAGGTTCGAGCCGGAGGCGACGCTCCCGCCGCTGTCCAGCACCAGGCCGGTCGTGACGTTGGCGATCCGTACGTATCCGGTAGGGGTTGGAGCCGCGCCGAGGGTGGGGATCTGACCGGAGAAGGTCAGCTTCAGCACGTACGCGGGGGCGCTGTACGGCGCGTTGCCCGACGGCATCGTGATCCGGAACCCGCCGCCGTCCTGGGTGCGGTTCGGCAGGTCGATGTACGTGCCGGCGGTGGAGCCGAGCAGTTGCGCGGAGACCAGGCTGCCCAGGTTGATCCGGTTGGACGACAGCGTGGTGATGGTGACCGAGCTGCCGGGCCAGCCGAGGATCGTCGCGTAGAGCACGGTGTTGGCCTTGTTGCGGGTGAACCGGATGTCCTGCGCGGTACCGGTGCGCGGGGTCTGGAACGTCCCGCCACCCATCTGGGTCGGTCCCTCGCCGAAGGAGGTCCAGACCCGGGTGGCGTAGATGGACTCGCCGAACCGATTGAGGTAGTCGCCGATGCCGAGCAGGACGCTTCGCTGCCCGGACGGGATGGTGCCGTCGGCCATCGGGGCGATGTTGAGCACCATGTTGCCGTTCTTGCTGACCCGGTCGATCAGCGCGTGCAGCAGGGCGTTCGTCGAGTAGTAGCCGATGCCGACCGTGTAACACCAGCTCGAACTGCTGATGCTGTCGTCGGTGAGCCAGAAGGGGGTCTGGATGCCGGCGGGGCCGCCGCGCTCGAAGTCGAACACCTCGCCCCTGGTGTTGAAGCCGTCCTTGTAGGTGGCGACGACCTCCTTGTCCCAGGCCACCGCCCGGTTGTAGTAGTACGACAGGAAGTTCAGCCGGTACGACTCCGGGATCTTGGACAGGTCGAAGTCCTGCCAGATGATGTCGGGCTGGTAGCCGTCGATGACCTCGCGCAGCTTGTCGTACCAGAGCTGGTGTTCGGCGCTGGCGCCGAGCTGGCCGTAGAGCTTGCGCAGGCTCTGGTCCGACTGCGACGGCACCCACTGGTAGAAACCGGTGAAGTTGAACGCGTGATGCAGGGCCACGAACAGCTTGAGGCCCTTTGCCCGGATGGCGTCGGCGTGCAGCCGCAGCAGGTCGAGTCGCGGCCCGCGGGCCACCGAGTTCCACTCGTTGACCTGGCTGTTCCACATCGAGAAGCCGTCGTGGTGCTCGGCCACCGGCCCGGCGAACCTGGCGCCGGCGTCGACGAACAACTGTGCCCACTCGTTCGGGTCGAAGGTGCCGCCTGCCGACCTGAGCCGGGGCGCGAACTGCACGAACTGGCCAGCCCGGTTGTTCGCTCCGTTGATGAAGTTGTGGTACGGCCAGGCCGACGGATCGCCGTAGACGCTCCGGTGATGGTTGTTCTCGTTGGACCCGTTGTTGTACATGTTGCGCGGGTACCACTCGTTGGCGAAGGCGGGGACGCTGAACGCGCCCCAGTGGTAGTAGATGCCGAACTTGGCGTCCTGGAACCATTCGGCCGCCGGTGGGTGCTGGTCGACCGACGCCCAGGTGGGGGAATAGCTGGTCGGTCCGGGGATGACCGCAGCGGCGGGAAGCGGGTGGAGGATGTCGCCGGCGCCGACGGCCGCCGCCGCGCCGGTGGCGCCGAGGACGGTCAGGAACGAGCGTCGGGTGAGCGGGGAGCGGGACATGGGGATCCCTCCAGCCAGAAGGGGAGCTGAGGCGGCACGTCGGCCTCAGACATCAGACGTTAAGATTCACTGTCACGAACATCAGTACCTGGTCACATCGAGGTTCTGCCTCGCCGCCCGCGCATCGCTGACCTGACAGCGCCTCAGCTGGCGACATACATCGATGTACGGCCGCCACAGCGGCCGCACATCCGAAACCGTCCTATCCGACGCGGTTGAGCTGCCACTGCTGGTTCGCGCCGTTCCAGTCGGCGTACTGCACGATGTTGCCGCCATCGGCGGTCGAGGCGCCCTGCACCTCCACCACCT